>JAZDIG010000001.1:0-24096 GCA_043805105.1 Candidatus Glassiibacteriota bacterium
CAGCCAGAACGGCTTTCACTGCCTTACGGCGAAGGTCTTCTTGGGCAACTGTGGGAAGCGATCTTGCATCATGTATTCTCATGCCCTAAATATAATACTCTAGAGCATAAAATGCAATCTATTTATTGCACTGGTTAGTAATCCTGCGTTTGTGGGTTCCAGCAATATTCACAGTACAGTAGAAGACCTGTTTCTCTGGGACCGGAATTTCTACGACAAAAAAGTAGGTCCTCCCGATCTCGCGGAGATGATGGAAACAGCCGGCAGATTGAACGACGGGGGAAAAACCGACTATGCGCTCGGGCTACGGGTGGGCGAGTACCGGGGGCTCAGAACGGCCGGGCACGATGGGGACTGGGCGGGATCTTACGCATACATGCTGCGCTTTCCCGAACAAAAATTCACGGTCGTCTGCCTGGCTAATACCCATACATTCAGTCCAAAACGGCTGTGCTACAGGATCGCTGATCTGTGCCTGGCCGAATGGCACGGGATGGAACTGCCTGATCAGCAGGAACCTAAAGTCGATAGAAATCCTGTCGTAGTCGATCCGTCGCTATACAACAAATACACCGGAGAATATGTAGCGGAAAACGGCGGAAAGATCACGATCAGACGGGATAAAGACAAGTTGGTCGGACGGTTGCCGGGCAGCCGGGCTTTCGAGCTTTTACCGCTTTCGGAGACAGAGTTTTTTCCTGACGGCCAGAACGCCATAGTCTCTTTTCTTCACGATGAGCCGGAATCAGCCGGCCGGATTGAATGGCGGCAGGGTCAGAGAACGATTATCTATCGCGACTCGCCTTTTAAATTTTCGACTTTCGATATGCCCGGGAATGCCGATGACTACGCCGGTGAATATTACAGCGATGAATTGCAGGTATCATACCGGATAATTAAAGCTGAGCGGGGATTGATACTCAAATCGCCGATAAGAAGCAGATACATGATGGAAATGACTGGCATTACCGGCAACGACCCGTTAGTGCCGGTGGAAAAAAATGCTTTCCGGTTCGCTTTCCTGCAGGTACGTTTCGAGCGGGATAAAGCGGACAGGGTGACCGGTTTCACCCTGATCCACCCGTACGCGAAACTGTATATCGAGTTTGTCAGACTATGAGCCGGACCGGCGCGACGAATGCCTGGGTCTTGACCGGGAGGGAATGATTTACGATTAGTTGTCGATCCAAGGCAACCGTTGAAATCTGAAAAACTTAGCCCAACAGGAACCGGCGGATGGATCATTCACGGGGCGCTCGCTGCCATCCCCGGACTCAGGTCAAGATCTAACGCTCCGTGAATTACTACAACAACCACCGCTGCCACGAGTCCCTCGGCAGCTTGACACAGGCTGATTTCTACCACTGCCGGAGAAGACAATGTTCGCTGAGGGGTACGATCAAACGGTATGCTCTGAAAGCGAGGAAGGCTATCAGCCCCGGCGAAGCAGGATTGAATAATCAGTTGCAATTACTGAAAAGTGCACCTTGATTTTCAACACCAACTGCCCAATATGTTCTGACGACGTAAGGAAAAAATCCCGGTTGGGCCTAAAGCAGTCGCTACACTTGGAAGAGTGATAGGGAGCGGAACCGAAGGATTCGTATTCCCGAGCCCCGCACCGGAAAGCCGTACGTTTCGATCCACAAGGTTGTTGACCTGGCGATTCGCAAGCTTGGACTGACCGCAGAAGACGGATCAAAACTCCGGTTCCACGATTTTCGGCACTTCAGGGCCAGCCGGTGGATCAACGCCGGAGCAAGTCTTGAAGATGTTCAAATCGCATTGGGGCACAAAAGCAGAACGACGACAGAGAGGTATGTCACAGTCGATAAGCAGGCAGTTAGGGCAAGGCTGAGCCTAATTAAAAGCCCTGGTAGATAGCATCTGCCAGGGCAAAGGTCAAGGGGATACGATTATGTTTTGTCACAGTTGATTTTCAAAGCAACTGCCAGGTGTGACAAGGAACTGCATACCTCCTTGAAAAATATGGTGGGCACTACTGGATTCGAACCAGTGACCTCCTGCTTGTAAGGCAGTTTTTGAGAGAAATCTTATAATTTTGTAACTCATTGAAAAACAAAGCAAACGCGCATCCATCCTGCATCTCAACCATCCAAGCGCGGTTGCTATAAATGCCAAGAACGACATATTTTCACACAATTTCTGGCACAAATAGGCACACCCCTTCAACTATATCATTTATAGCAATCGTGAGAGCTTCTTTTCAATCTTCCAAACCCTTGTTTATTCAATGGTGGGCGATAATGAAATCAAACCAACGGCCCCTTGTATGTCAAGCGTAAAAAGGAGGATTTTTCGAAGGTATTGCAACCAGTTGTAAATTCAATCAAATGCGCACGGCTGCTGCATCCGCGCTTTTTTCAATACACATTCAGAATTGCCAGAAAAGTCATGATTTCACACCAAAATTGGCAAGAATTGGCAAGGTCGTAGTCACTTCTCAATCGGAATTGAATGAGAATGGTGGTAATGTTAATGTTCAGTTTGGCCGGAGAGAAGGTCGTAATCAGGATTGGTGGCTATTACATGTAGCTGTCTATCCAGGCGATGAATCACTTTCTTTCTTCAATCGGCGTATCAAGTGTAATGGAGACATAGTTTACAAGTTCAAGCACTGCCGCCTTGAAATGATTTGGTTCGATGGAATCAATGTTCCAATAGTTCAAATATTCTTCTGTATGTGTGCAAATTTTATTTAAAAACGCTAATATCCCCAATAGGTAATCGTCTTCATTGTTGTAATCCCGGCTTCTGACACCTATATCACACCGAAGATAATCAGAGATTCCTCCAGCTATTCTGATCATGTGATAGGATTTTTCCGTCAAATCGTCTGTATCCATAAGTTCTTTTCCCCTGGCCGGCGGAACATCGAATATTATTCTAAACCGAACCTCACTTCTCGAATCCAATGCTGTGCATTGGAATTCTCATTCCTCTCCAAATGCGTATCTCAGACGCTCTTTGGGGTCATCAAACACAACCTCTTTCGGATTGAATTCATCTGGGTCGAAGCTCCCCCCACACCATTCCAGCATACTTGCGTGTTCCTCGTGAGTTGGATCGTTGACGACCTGCAAGAATTCAAGATAACCCCAAGTGCCTCCACAGTCTTCGGGAGGGCATTTTCGTCGACCGGCAAGACAGCACGGATACTTGGTCTGAGGATCCCGAGGGAGAATTTTCTCCAGTACGATAGTATGCTCCCAGTCGTCACCAAAATCGTAAGTGTAAATCCCCTTAGAGTTCGAAGGGGTAAAGAACCGATCAATACGCACCTTCCACCCAGACAGCAATTCCAACTCATCTTCCGGGATCCCTATGTATTCCATACGGCTCTTTCGAGGGTTGTAGACCTCAAATTGATGAAGGTGAGAGTCCAGCCAGCCCATCGAGTCTTGGATCGCTACATGTAGATCCCAGAAGGTGTAGTCGCCAGGTACCTGAATCCGTCGCCAGACCGGGGGCTTCGTGGCCTTCAAAGTAGTTTTGAACTGAAAGATACCATTTGACCGGGAAGCCATTTTACCTCTGTGGTGAATGGTTGAACTCGGGGTAGTCTCGATAATTCATAATGCTTTCGCGCAGCCTTAAACAGCACTGCACTTCACAACCGTGGCGCAGGACTTGAATGGAGAAGATAGGCGAGCAAAAAGGTAAACGCAAGACTATACGCGGTCGGTTAAATCCAGCCATTTTGAGGAGAAGCCATGTACCTTCTTGGCGACAAGGCGTAGTTGATGGCGGCCCATGAAAAAAGGTCGAATTTGAGAATAAGGCCGTCGGGGAGTGAGATCCGTCGAAAAAGTAGTCAACAATTTGATAATACCCCACAAACTTAATAAAAAAGAGCGGACCCGCGAAATCTCGCAAATCCGCTCTGCTTCTGGGTTTCAAGATGGTAGGCGCTATTGGATTCGAACCAGTGACCTCCTGCTTGTAAGGCGTATTTTCACAATATTTCTAACTTCTTATAAATCAACCAAGTCCGTACAACCACTTGCCAAAGCAATATTTAAAATATGCAAGATATACAAGATATGCAAAATATTAAAGATATGCATCGAAAAAATAGCCTCAAACTGAGAATGATAAACATAGAGAAAACCCTTAATGTGACTTTATATCATCAAAAAACCATCCCTTCATAATTGGGCTAAAATATCCAACTTGTTCTGAAGGAATACAGTCAGTATAACTGCTAAAAAGAGATCCCCAATTAATGCTAGTTTGAGATTAAGGCCGTCGGAGAGTAAGATTCGTCGAAAAAACGGTCACAGACTGAGATTGGTAATCATAAAAATGCATCTTTGAAAGCTTCCATTAAGAAACCATAGTCCCATAGAATCAAGTCTCAACCAGAAAAATGAAATTACTAAATGTCTGGCAGACTATGGCCGCTTGACTACCCTGAATCCTGTATTATAACCGTAAGCGGTATTCCCCGGATCGCCGGAGCCGCGAGCTGCCGAACGGCATTGCCCGGATTCATTCAGCCAGTTACCGCCTCTCTGGACACGTTCCGTGCCCGTATCCGGTCCCTGCGGGTCGCTCTGGCTCCCGCCGCTGTAAGTGCCATACCAGTCTGCGCACCATTCGCTCACGTTGCCGCTCATATCATATAAGCCAAATGGATTTGGAAGGTAACTGCCCACATCTTTCGGACGGCCTAGGCCCGAGCCGTAGTTGGCTTTCGCACTGCTCAGAGTCCCGTCGTCCGTGCCATAGAAGTACTGAGATCCTCCCCGGCAGGCGTACTCCCACTCTGCCTCTGTAGGCAGATCAAACCCATATCTTCTGGCGTATGATTTGGCCCCGTACCAGGTCACGTAAACCACCGGCCAGTCCTCCTTGCCGGGGGCGACACTGAAACCACTGGCCTCGTCATAACTGATCCAGCAGCGGTTGTTCGAGTCATAGCTTGAGGTAAAATCAATAAACATCAAGCCCTGGTAACATAGAAAGGCTCCATTCACGCCTGAAGTGGAAGGGGTACTTATCCAGTACATTTCATCTTCTTCCAGCACCTGATTCAAAAAAGCGGCATACTGAGCATTAGTGATCTCATACCGGCTCATCTGGAAAGCGCTGACAGTCACAGTGTGTACAGGGCCCTCGCTGCCCTCACCGATTGTACTGCCCATCGAAAATGTTCCGCCGGGAATCGAGATCATATCAATATCCGGTCTGACCGCGGTGTCCAGGTTTGGGGCATAGGCGGGCAGGGCCAGCGGCATCTCCGGCGACAGCGGAATCTCTCCGCGCAGCATCCTGCCGATCTCCCGTGCCACTTGCAGGTACCAGTCGCCCGGAACCGCATATCCATCCATGTCCAGACTTGCCAGCTTTAATTCGATCGGCAGGTCCGCATCCGTTTGAGCCAGCTTTAACATCGGGGTACCTTCGTTAAGTTCATCGAACATGGCGATATAGAACATATTCGCTCCTGCCGAGATCGCGTTATACGCCTGCAGCCAGAGGAATTTTCCGCCCAGGCGCGGAATCATGTTCAATTTGTAGTCAAAGAGCTGATCATTTCTGTTGAATACGGAGAAACCCGGGAATATAACCGTCATAAAGTCCACCCCTGCTACTGCGGCCGAATCTATACCAGGTATAAGAACATTATTTTTGTAACAGTCCGCCTGCTCGTATGAATGCTTCTCAAACCAGGGTTGAAGCACATCAAATGAGCGGTAAACCGGATACCATCCCGATTGCGTATCTACGCCAGTGCTATACCAGTTCGAATGATTACCACCCTGTACCGTGGCCTGATACTTTGGATCAGCTTCTTCTTGCAGCCATTTTACTAAAGAATCAACTGATGCAAAATCCCTTTTATTGCCCGCCTCGTCAATACCCTGGATGAGCAGCAGCGGCTTGCCCTTGTGATGCAGGTAATTTGGACTCTCCGTTATTTTCAGTACATCGACCAGAAACATCCAATCACTCTTCCAGTCTTCCAATGAGTGAGATTTTAAAGCCCAACCTTTTTCGATGGCGAAGACTCTGCCGTGAGCTTCCGCGGCAGCGCGAACGTTCTGCAGCACTTTGTTTTTTTTACAAAACCACGTATGAGCTATATCCATGGAAAAAACCGGATCTCTCCCGATATATATGCCGTCCAGGTCATAGTCCTCCATCCATTCGAAATGCCGATCCACGGTTTTCCGGAGATAGCTCGAAAACAGCTCCGCCGGACTGCCGTCCGGCAAGGTCGTCTCCGTGGCGAATCGCTCCTCCGGGAACAGTTCGGACATGTCCGGCCAGTGATCTATCTCAATATTTTCAGCCACAGCCGGACTGCCAGGTATACACCACCCCTCCCACCTGTTCAGATCAGAGCCATCCTCCGGACATAAATACCATCCCTGATAACCAAATAGCGCTTTCTTATCCAGCGTAGTGGGGTTCACGGCCACTGGAACTCGGGCTGGGGACTGGCTGAACAGTTCCGCGATGGAAATCCTGACAATTTTGGTGTAAGGCCAGGGATGCAAATCTTTAATCCCGGCCCACCAGAAATCCTCTCTATTGTTAGGCTCAGCCCCGAGGTAGTTCGCCACTGCCACATGGGTCCAGGCGCCATCAACACTGCTTTGCCTGATATTGAACACCAGTTCCCCGGAAATGTCCGGCACGTTGAAAGATACATCCGCAACCAGCTCCACTCTTTCCTGTGTCCAGGGGTTTCTATTCCCCGCCTCTGACTGCTCCGTTGCCTGGCTCAAAATGATGGAGTCTCCCGCAACTGACGCATCTACGGCATTTTCACTCAGCGTAATCACATGGTGCAGGCGCATTGCCCCGCCGATGGCCAGTCTGAATGACGCCCAGCGCGAGGTAGTTAAAAACCGGACCTGGACCATCCGCGTTTTGACAGCTTTGAACGCGCTAAGCCGGTCCGTTTGAACATAGACCAACTTTTTCTCGGCATCCGAACCGGCGATTCCCCTGGCTTCCCACTTCCCAGAAGCCTGGTCGTAATACTGCGCTCCCAAAGAATCTGCTTCCGTGGCGCTTTTAGGCCAGGGCAGGGCAACCGTTACTGAACCGGTAAATCCGGCCGCCGCCGGCCCGAACAATACAATTGTGGTACTTGTATCAACGGGGATGTTCAGCGCGTCCAGTTGAGCTTTGGTGGGTACTTCGACCGTTATCGCCGCATCCGCCTGCAGTGCGCCGGCTGGGATGTCCACGCTTGCCCCGTCCGGGTGTACTACAAGCCCGCCGCCGGCGGCCTGGATCAACTGCTTTACCTGCAAGTTCAAATACTTGCTGTTGGTCGTATCGGCCGCCACGACCAATGATACGTCGCCGCCGGTGAATCCCTCCGGGATGACTAAGCGCAGGCTATCCAGGCTGAACAGCGTTATCTCTGCCTCCAGATCCATTACGTACGCCCGGCACTGGTCCGCCGTGATACTAACATCGAAATTTATCAACCCCAGGCCAACAGTGTCGCCCACAGCCGCGCTCAACCGGCTCAAGCCGGAGATGGCCGGTCCCCAGAAGATTTCCTCTGCCTCTTCCCCGCCGAGCAATTTCAGCAGGGCCAGCAGGTCAAAAATATTCACCTTGCCGTCGGTTGATTTATCCACATTGGCGATCTGCCGTTGCTTTTCGCTTGCCGGGTCGGAACTGAGAAGCTTCAGCATTTCCAACAGATCGAAAATATTTACCCTCCCGTCTTCATTGATGTCGCCGCGAAAACTTGATGCAACCGCGGGCTGAACCTGGGAGAGGGAAACTGCAGGTAAGAGCAGGACAATAGAAAGCAGGAGAATAGTAGCGAAGATTAAGGGAAGCCGTGGCGTCTGCATAGTCCCCCCCAATTGCGTAAAAGAGTACCGGAAAGAATGCTTCCCAAATACAATTCGCCCTCTTTCAGGAAAATATTTGGGCCGAAATCTCCTGACAATTAAGGAGATTTCGGCTTTTTTATTACAGACGTTGAAGCTATAACTTTTCTCCTATTTCAGCAGCACCATCTTGCGGGTCCGGGTGAACTCACCGGCCTGGAGCCGGTAAAAATAGACTCCGCTGGATAGCTGCCTGCCAGCTTCATCCCTGCCATCCCAATAAACCGAATAGCGGCCCGCCGGATGTGGGGCGCCCATCAATGATCGCACCAGGCGGCCGCGCAAGTCGTGGACTTTCAGGGAAACAATCTGACCGGCGGCGGATTCCGGCACGTCATACTGGATCGTGGTAGAGGGATTGAACGGGTTAGGGTAGTTCTGGGAAAGAGAAAAAACTTTTGGCAGTTCGGCCGCGGCGGCCGGTCCGCCGGCTCCGGCCAGCAGGACATTATCCGGCGCCCTCGAGAAGCCGATAGTGGTGTTTACTCCCAGCGTCAGGATTTTAGCATATAAGGCGCCATCGACCTTGGCGTTCTCTTTTACCAAAATCTCGCTGTTAGGTGCGATCACCGAGCCCAGGAATCCAGTCTTAACTCCGATGAAGCTAGTACTTGTGCCACCTTTGGGAGTCCTTCCCAGGATTATGAAAAACACCTGAGTGGCATCCCCGGTTGCGGAAACGATTTGCATCGTGCTTTTCTCACTGATCTCCAGTTTACCAACTACATAGACATATAGAGGACCATTTGAGAGATCGAGCCGGATATCGACATCGGTGCCGATATCGATATCGTTAAAAAAGTACATTCCGCTGTGCAGGGTCAGTAAGCCTTTGGACTTGACCTGCAGCAAATCATAAGTTCCCGGGGCCAGGTTACGGATTTCCCTCATTTTCACGATAATGCTCTGGCCGCCGGCGGTGTACTCACTGACCGAATAATTGAAGGGCTGGGGAGTGGTATGAGTCACTGTCCCGGTAATGGAGGCATTTCTCCCCAGGATCAAGTTCCCACCATAGGTCGCATTACCATTAAGGACCGCGCCGCTTTTCAGCTGTAAATCTTTACCGGTGATGACGTTCGAGTTCAGCTCGCCGTTAACGCCGAGCGTGAAATTGCCGTTCGAACCTAAGTCTCCGCTTAAAACGGTAGCTTTCTGCTTGACGTAAGTTTCTGTCAGTCCAAATCCTACGTAGTGCTCCAGCAGTTCAGGCTTTATGTCGGCAAAAAGATCCTGCAACTGGGTATCGGGAGTCGGGACTATGGCCTGGCTGGTGACCTTGATCCGGTCGATATAGGCGTAGGGGGGCGCGCCTATTTGCCTGGAAATACCGTAGTTGGCGTTATTGCCCGCGACGAGCGTCACTCCGGTGAGAGTGGCCGAACCCCAGCGAGGCATATCCATAGAACCGATTTTGCACCCGTTTACATAAACCGTATGCAGGCTGCCGTCACGCACCCAGGACACGTGCGTCCATTCGCCAAAGTTTATGTTCACCACCGGAGACGGGTCACCGTCAAAATAATAGTCGCTCACGATATCCGGATCGGGACCGGGCGTCACGGTTGTCCCCTGCAGCAGCAACATGAGCCTTTTTCCATCCGCTCCCCAGTCCCTAAATGACATGTAGCTGCGCTCGCGCCCCCAGCTCTGATCAATCAGGTAACCGTCGAAATTAATCGAAAATATGTTTTCGCTACCCTTGAAAAACTTGAACCAGCCTTCGATAGTAGCCTGCGGGCCCAAAGTCAGGTTACGGGCAACGGTCACGAGGCCGGCCGCCGCGGCCCAGCTCTTGCTGCCGGGCGTGACTCCCTCATCGACCCACCAGCCCATGAAACTGCCGGGATTGGTGGAGCCAGCGTCCGTGGTTCCACGGTAGCCCTCCTCGCTGGTAACGATGTGCCCGGCGCCTTCCTCCAGCTCGAAGGTTAAATCGGTCACCGCGGCCGGTGGGCTGAAAGCCGGAGGCGGGTCCGCGCTCGAGCTGAGCACCACGTTGTCCAGCCGTACTCCGACCGGCCCCCGGCCAGTGAAACAGACCCAGCCGGCATCGACCGGGTCGCTGGAGGTAGTGTCGCTCGCCTGGTAGATCACCTCCCCATCGGCCCAGACTGTTATCACGCCGTTATAGCGGCTGATCTTCATCGGCCGCATCTCGTGAATGTCCAGACCCATCTCCTGGGAGTGGATGTACTCGGGATCGTCGTTGACGGCGTACAAAATCGATAGTAGGCCGTCCTTGAACTTGATGATGCCGTTCCGCCTTGCTTGCTGATGTGTTAGCATCGCAATCAGGAGGTCGTACTGGCTCTGGCGAATCCCTAAGCCGAAATCGCGCAGGTGGACTTGAGTGGGGTCCAGGGAATCCGGGGCGATCATCGGATAGGCGTTTTCGTTGAACCCCAGGTTGAGGGTCAGAGTGAAATCGCCGGCGATCTCGCCCAAGTCCCACTGGGCGAAGTGCTGGAAGCTGCCATAACCCATAAATGAGACAGCGGTCTTCTGCTGCAGGGCGCCACCGGCAACCTCCCAGACATCCGGGTCATCCACGGTCCAGCCATTGTAGTTCCCGTCCTCGAAATCATCCGCAATATCGGCCGTTGAAGTCGGCAGATTAGGGACGCCTTTGCCGCTGACCGGGATTAGCAGTGTCCCCTCGTCCGGATCGTTGCTGGTTACTGTCAGCGTGCCGGCTTGCGGCCCAACTTCCACGGGAATAAAGTTTACATCGATCCAGGCGGTGTCTCCCTGAGGGACTGATATACCGGTCGGGTAGCAGATGAAAACAGGGTTGTCGCTTTCAATATTGCTGACAGTGAGTTCGGCGCTGCCCAGATTGGTAATTGCCAACCGCACGGAAGCTGAATCGCCTGCGGTCACGACGCCGAAGGCAATCTCTGTCAGGGACAGGTCAATGTCCGGCTCCGGGACCTGGATTTGAATACTCCCGGTATTCTGCGCATCGTGATGGAACTTGGGCCAGGGGCTGTCCGCCAAACCGGCGCCCGTGAGGATGTCGATGGCATGTAATTTCCCATCTTCCGAACCAACATAAAGCACTCCATCCGGTCCTATCCCGGGGGATGAATTTATCTTCCCGCCAATCTGATAGCTGGCTTTAAAAGTTCCGTCCGCGTTAACAGCGTACAAAAAACCATCGTTTGAAGCGATATAGACCGTATTGTCCCTGCCGATCGCGGGAGATGTCCAAATAACTCCGCCGGTCTGGTAATTCCAGATTGGGCTGCCGTCGGAGTGAAGAGCGTAAAGGTAATTATCATGAGAGCCGAAGTAGACCATGCCGTCCTCACCAATGGCCGGAGAGGACCAGATTTGGGCTCCGGCTCGGAATTTCCACTTGAGGCTGCCGTCGGAATGCAGAGCGTAAAGGCAACTGTCTGCTGAGCCAAAGTAGACTGCACCGTCACCGCCAATGGCCGGGCAGGACCGGACAAGAGCGTCGGTCTGGTAATTCCATTTCAGGCTGCCATCGGGATTGAGAGCGTAAAGGTAATGGTCAAAAGAACCAAAGTAGACCGTGCCATCCGCGCCGACAGCCGGCGAGGAATGTAAAGGACCGCCTGTATGGTATTGCCACTTGAGGCTGCCGTCGGAATCAAGAGCGTAAAGGTTGCCATCATTAGAGCCGAAGTAGACTGTGCCGTCCACGCCGATGGCCGGTGAGGAATACACCCCACCGCCAGCCTGGTACTGCCATTTGAGACTGCCATCGGCGTGGAAAGCGTAAAAGTAACTGTCGTAAGAACCGACATAGACCGCGCCGTCCGCACCGATAGCGGGCGATGAAGACACATCGGCGCCGGTCTCGTATCTCCATTTCAGGCTCCCGTCTGATTGCAGAGCGTAAAGGTAATTGTCATCCGAACCGAAGTAGAGCATGCCAGCTGAACCAATAGCCGGTGATGAAAACACCCAGCCTCCTGACTGGTATGTCCATTTCTGTGCCAGACCGGCGGTTCCCGCCACGCTTAGCATGACCGTGGCCTCGTCCGCATCATTACTGGTGAGCGTAATTGTCGCACTCTGGGAACCAAAGGCGGTGGGGCTGAAAGTGACGTTCACCGCCTGGCTGTCGCCGGGAGCAACAGTGGCCGAAGTGGGATCGACCGTGAAAGCCCCGTTGTCGCTGGCAATGGCGCTCACCGCCAGAGCGGCGGAACCCTCGTTCCGGATATAGAAAGTCCGTGTCCCGCTGCTGCCCAGGCTCACTGTACCAAACTCGAGTGAGTCAGCGCTGAGAGCGATCTCCGGCTCGGCGGTCGTTCCACCGCCATAACCAGGATTATCCAGTATATTTCCGGTATTGCGTGTATTGCCATGGAACTTGGGCCAGGGGCTGTCCGCCAGACCGGCGCCCGTGCCAGTGTTCACGGCGTAAAAAAAGCCGTGATCATCGCCGAAGTAGATTGTGCCGTCCTCGGCAATGGCCGGGGAGCAGGATGGAAAAAACACGTTGATACTGTATCTCCAATTGAGGCTGCCGTTGGCGTTGAGGGCATAAAGGTAAGAGACACTGTGCGGGCTCTCATTACTGGAGGTGAAATAAATCGTGCCCTCCGCACCGATGGCCGGGGAATATTGTTTCATACCACTGATTCCGTAATTCCACTTGGCGCTACCGTCGGCATTAAGAGCATAAAAAAACTCACCGGCGCCAAAGTAGACTGTGCCGTCTGCACCGATGGCAGGAGAGGATATTGGGCCGTATGTACCTGAACCTGGGGTCTCGTAATCCCATAGCAGATTGCCGGCGGCATTGAGAGCGTATAAGTGTCTGTGGACGGACCCAAAGTAGACTGTGCCGTCCGCGCCGATGGCTGGTGAGGAGGAGGATACCCTATCGCCGGTATTGTATTTCCACTTGAGGCTACCGTAGGCCCAGAGAGCGTAAAGGCAACTGTCTTCAGAGCCGAAGTAGACTGTGCCGTCCGCGCCGATTGCCGGCGAAAAGGATACTTTACCGCCGGTTTTGTATTTCCACTTCAGAGTGCTGTTGGCATTTAAAGCGTAAAGGTGACCATCATCAGAGCCGAAGTAGACCGTGCCGTCCGCGCCGATTGCCGGCGAGGAATTTACTGCCCCACCTGTCTGGTATTTCCACTTCAGGGTGCTGCCAGCATTAAGGGCATAAAGACAACTGTCGTCGCAGCCAAAATAGACAGTACCGTCCGCGCCGATTGTTGGGGAGGAATAAATACTTCCGCTGGTATGGGTAGAGACATCATCTCTGGTCTGGTATTTCCACTTCGGGCTGCCGTCTGCATTGAGAGCGTACAGGGATTTGGAACCGGGACCGGTGCCGAAGTAGACTGTGCCATCCGCGCCGATAGCCGGCGAGGAATACACGTCACCAAATGCTTGAAATATCCACATAACTATAGCGTCGCCGAGGTCTGAATCCGGGGGGATTGCGATTACTTCCGAGGATATGTTTCCTCCCGCGCTGTTGAACGCTTCCACCTTGAATGTGTACATCGCTCCCGCGGTCAGCCCGTTGACGGTATAAGCGGTGGCGTTCACGCCTACCTCGCAAAGCCGGTTAAAACCGGCTATGTCGGGCGAATTGTACCATATGATGAACTTTTCCTCGTTGTCGGAGTTATCCGTCCAACTCAAGTTGATCGAATTCGCTCTCTGCGCGGTTGCGGTGAGAGCAGTTGGTGCGGCTGGTTTGGTGGATGAATCTCCGCCATTGCCTGGAATATCCAGGAAATTGCCGGTATTGCGTGTATTTCCGTGGAACTTTGGCCAGGGGCCCTCCGCCAAGCCGGCGTCCGTGCCGCTATCGAGGGAGTAAAAGCTAGTTCCGCTGGTACCGAAGTAAACCGTACCGTCAGAGTCGAGGGCCGGTGAGGAGAAAACCAAACCGCTCTGATATTTCCACTTCAGGCTGCCGTCATCCTTGAGAGCGTAGAAGTAACTGTCCCAGGAGCCGAAGTAGAGCGTGCCGTCCTCACCGATGGCGGGCGAGGAGTATACATCGTCACCGGTCTGGTATTGCCACCTGTAGCTGCCATCGGCATTTAAAGCGTAAAGGTTGTTGTCATCTGAGCCGAAGTAGACCGCGCCGTCCGAGCCGATGGCCGGGGAGGATCGAATAGCAGCACCGGTCTGGTATTGCCACCTGTAGCTGCCGTCGGGATTGAGTGCGTAAAGGTTGCCATCTATAGAGCCGAAATAGATTATGCCGTCCGCACCGATTGCTGGAGAGGACGAAACATTAGCGGTCTCGTCGTATCTCCATCTCCACTTCAGCGTGCTGTCGGGATTTAAAGCGTAAAGGTAGCCAGAGCCGAAATAGATAGTGCCGTCCGCGCCGATGGCCGGAGAGCATTCTATTCTACCGCCGGTCCAGTATTTCCACTTTAGTGTACTGTCGGGATTGAGAGCGTAAAAGTAGCCGTCCCCGGAGCCGAAGTAGATAGTGCCGTCCGCACCTATGGCCGGCGAGGAGTAGATCCTATAGCCGGTTTTGTATTTCCACTTCAGAGTACTGTCGGCATTGATAGCGTAAAGGCAACTGTCCAAAGAGCCGATGTAGACCGTGCCATCCGAGCCGACGGCCGGGGAGGATTTTGGAAAATTTGTGTCAACCCAATAATAGAGTTGGAATTTCCACTTGATGCTGGCGTCGACATTTAAAGCGTAAAGGTGACCATCATCAGACCCGACGTAGACCGTGCCACCCTGGATGGCTGGGCAGTTGACCACACGGCCCAGGTCAGTACGATCCCAATTCACGTTCGATAACACACTTCCCATCACTTTTACCGTTCTTTTCCCCTCGTCTGAGTCGTTGCTGGTGATCGTAATTGTCGCACTCTGGGAACCAATGGCGGTTGGGCGGAAAGTGACTCTCACCTCCCGGCTTTGGCCTCGGGCAATGCTGGCCAAGGTGGGATCGACCGTGAATTCAGCTCTGTCGCTGGCGATACTGTCGACTACCAGGTTCTCGTTACCCATGTTCCAAATAAAGAATGTTTGCGTTCCGCTTCTTCCCAGCTTAACACTACTAAACTCGAGAGTATCAGCGCTGAGGGCGATCTCCGGCTGGGCAAAGGCGGAACTTATTGCAGAAAACACGCCGAGGAAGCAAAAAACAACCAGACGGCACTGTGAGTGAAATCTCCGAAAGTAAGACATTGGTACCTCCTTTAATGTTTATCTCAAAAAGTGGTTCGTTATCCGGTGAGATAGTAATTACAGCTTATTGATCCTCAGCGGCCAAAGCTGAGCTTCAAATTGACATTCCCCGGAATTCCCGACAGACATGCCTTGGCTCAGGCTTCCATCAGGTTAATGTTTTAGTGCTGGAAATTAGTTGATGTAGAATGCTGGGAGCTAAACTTGCCGGTATACTGCTGACCGAATCGCAGGGATGGCGCTCATTGAGAGAGTTATTCTACTAAATCCACAAGGCAAACCTGCCTGGCGGCTGTTTTTTAGAATAACATTTTGAGACTGGAACTTAAATAACAAGTGCTTGCGTGGGCTCGACCAGTTGGAAGGCGAAAGTCTGGATCGCGTGTATGTAGCCAATATCGAATGGTAGGATATATAAATTATTATATCATTTCTCAAAACACTTTGCAATTGTTTTGTCAAGATTTTTATCAAGTAAAACTCCCTGCCTCAAGGCAGAGCGTCTTGAAAAGCGAGGAAGGGCATTTCGCCCCCTGAAAAACCGGTCGAGTTTGAGAATAAGGCCGTCGAGGAGTGAGATCCGTCGAAAAAGTAGTCACAAATCGTCGAATATTTTGGTCACAAGTTGAGAATGGACGACAAACTGCACAAAAAAGAGCGGACATGCATAACCTCGCAAACCCGCTCCAGTACTGGATTTAAAAATGGTGGGCACTACTGGATTCGAACCAGTGACCTCCTGCTTGTAAGGCAGGCGCTCTGAACCAACTGAGCTAAGCGCCCAGCTCCAGCTAAATGATTATCGCCAGTGGCACCAGGATACAGTAACCCAGCACCAGGCAGACCGGCGCAAAGGTAATCGAGCCCATGCCCAGGGAGATGTGGCCCAGCACGATTACCGCCAGGGCGACCACAAACAGCAGCAGATTTTTCTGCGTGAACGCCCGGGTCAGCTCGGGCGAACTGTCCTGCGCCGGGGTCTTTCCCCCCCTGCGATCCTTCTTTTTGTCCTGATCGGCCATATGAATTCACTCACGTTATAATTATTCACTCGAACCGTGGATTAAGATACACACCGTCACCCGCTTCAGTCAAGCCCGGCAGGCGTTTCTGCTCCGGCGCCTTCAACCGAGCTCGATTTTTGCGAGATACTCGGTGATCGCCCGGTCGTAGGCGCTGGTGCGGCTGAACACCGCCCGGGCCAACTCGAAACGCAGCGCCAGGTTCAGTCCGCCGCCGTTGGCCCGGAGCTGCTCGATCACCTCGGGGTACTGAGCCGGGGAAGTGACCACCGCCACGCCCGCGAAATTCTTGGCCGCGCTGCGCAGCATGGTGGGCCCGCCGATGTCGATTTGTTCGACCGCCTCCTCCAGAGTCACCCCTCCGGCCGCCACCGTCTTTTCGAACGGGTAGAGATTGACCACCACCAGGTCGATCAGCTCGATCCCGAGCTTGCGGCACTGGGCCAGGTGGTCCTCCAGGTCGCGTCGCGCGAGCAGGGCGGCATGGACCCGGGGGTGAAGAGTCTTGACCCGGCCGTCGAGAATTTCCGGGTGGCCGGTGAAATGGTCGATCGGCCGGATGGCGATCCCCTGCCCGGCCAGATAGCGGGCCGTGCCTCCGGTGGATAGGATTTCCACGCCGAACCCGGTCAGCTCCCGCGCCAGCTCGGCCACTCCGGTCTTGTCCGAAACGCTGATCAGGGCACGCTTTATTTTAATGACGTCCATTTTGCACCTTGTTCATCTGGTCAGGCAAGCTGAGGGAGCGAACCCGCAGCTCTCCCTGATCCGTTTTACCTTACCTGCGCTTTCCCGTCGGCCACCGTCACCCGGCCACGGGCAATCAGGTCGACCACATCCGGCAGAATCCGGTGCTCCTCTTCCAGCACCCGGGCGGCGAGAGATTCCGGGGTGTCGTCGAATAGCACCGGGACGGCCCGCTGAGCGATGATCGGCCCACGATCGTACTCTTCATCGACGAAATGCACCGAGGGGCCGGAGAGCTTCACGCCGGCTTTCAGCACCGCCTCGTGCACCCGCCGGCCGTACATCCCATCGCCGCCGAACAATGGCAGGAGAGCCGGATGGATGTTGATCATCCGGTTGCGGAAGGCCCGCACCAGGTTGGAGGGTATCATCTTGAGGTAGCCGGCCAGCACCACCAGGCCGATCCCCTCGGCCTCGTACAGCCCGATCAGGCGCTCCCCGAACTTCTCCTGGCTCGGGAAACTCCCCGGGTCCACCAGCTCGCCGCGCACTCCGGCTTGTGCCGCCCGCTTCAGGGCTCCGCAGGGCCGGTTGGCCACCACCAGCACCACGGTGGCCGCTTCGGTTGAATCCTCGCTGTCCGGAAATCGATCCAGCAGTTTCTGCAGATTCGTCCCGTCGCCGCTGGCCATGACTGCCACTCTCAATTTCGCCACTGGTGCGGTGGGCCTCCTTCAGATTGGTTTACAATAAGTATGCGCGGCAATCACAAGGGCTTTGCCGCGCATACCCAAATATCCGTTTCCAGCCTGCCGGAGGGCTGGTCAGCTTACCGTGACGAGCTGGTCGAGCAGCTCGCGGTCGGCGGCGTCGAACTTGATCTGCTCGTTCTGAGCATCCCAGCGCACCCGGGTACCATAGCGGTAACTATAAGTAGCCATGTGCGCGGTGATCGCTTCCTGGAAGCCGTCGTCGATGTTGCACATCGAGTTCTGGTTGCCGTCCCGGATATGTTCGATCCAATCCTTGATGTGCAGGTAAGTGGTGTTGACCAGCCTGCCGCCCCGGTAAGTATAGAGCAGGCCCTTGGAGACAGTCCACTGGGCCGTGGCCGCGGTAATCGCCTCGATGCCCTTGCCCGCGACATCGCGGAAGGAAATGATCGGCTCATCGGGCTTCACGCTGCCGCTGTCGAGCCATTTCTTGTACATCTTGCTCTGGCTGTCGGCGTAAACGTTCACTCCCTGGCTGAGGTCCATGGTGGCTTCGCTGCCCAGGTAAATCTGGCCGCGGCCCCATTCGTTGGACAGGGTGGCGTTGTAGACCACGGTCAGGTCCAGGTCGGCGAACTCGTAAGTAACCTGGTAAACATCCGGCACCTCGCGGCGCAGCACCGGAACGTCCGGCCGGGGCAGGGCGCCGTCCGGAACCGGCACATCGCTGTCCAGCGGCTCGCCGTCCTTGGTCATCAGGGTGGTGTATTCCTTGTGGTAGTAAATTCCGCCGCTGGCCATGCAGGTAGTGGGGATACCGAGATTCATGACCATGTTGATCACGTCCAGCTCGTGGGTGAGCAGGTCGCCGCTCAGTCCGGTGCCGTAGTCCCAGAAGCAGCGCCAGCGGAAAAACCGGCTCGGGTCGTAAGGCCGTTGCACGGTGTTGGCGATGTACTGATCCCAGTCCACGTTGCGGGCGCCGTCCGGAGCGCTCATCGGCCCCTGTTCCTTGGGGATGTCGTAGACCCAGGCGCCGTTGCGCGAGTTGCGGTTGGTATAGCACTGGATCAGAGTTATCTTGCCCAGCATGCCCTTGTCCACCACGTCCATCGCCGAATCGTAGTGGGTGCTGTGGCGGTTCTGGTGGCCGAGCTGGAAGACAACGCCGTTACGCTTGACCGCCTCGCGCACCGCGAACGCCTCGGGGATGGTCTTGGTCATGCACTTTTCGCAGTAGACATGCTTGCCGGCATTGGCCGCGGCGATAGTGACCGGCGCGTGGTAATGGTCGCTGGTGGCGCAGATCACCGCATCGACATCGCTGTTCTCCATCAATTCATGGAAGGTCTTGTAGACTTTGGCCTGGCCGCCGCTGGCTGCCACCGCCCATTCGATGCTGGGAGTGAACAGGTCGCAGACCGCGGTAAGCCGGAGGTTCAGTTTTTCCTGGCCCTCCAGGCCGCGATCGTCCTGTTCGCTGGGCGGATGGAATCCGGCCGCGCGAAGCAGGCTCTTGCCCCTGCCTCCGCAGCCGACAATGCCGATGTTGAGTGTATCGTTGGCGCTGGAGCTGCGCTTATAGTTTCGTTTGAGGATGTTGGGATTGGAGTTGCTGCTCTTCCTGCCGATTTGCAGGATTTCCTCTCGCCCGCTCTTGTCCCGGCGGGATTTTTCGTAGATCGAAAGACCGAAAGCGCCGAGCACCGGGGTGGTGGCAGCCGCTTTCAGGAAATCACGCCGGTTGACTCCGTTTTTCTTTTCATCTGCCATCTTATTTACTCCTTTGCTATGCGGCACTTTGACCGGTGGCAGTCAAGCCGCAAAGCGATCGGGGATTGAATTTCATTCATTGGCGAACAGCCGGTCGAAACCCCAGGCCAGACCGGCCGGAAATACCAGCAGGATCATAACCGCCGCCAGTTCGACCAGGTTCTTGTTGACGATCAGATAACTGCCCTCGCCGGGCATGAACTGGACCCCGATCCAGGGCGGATTCGAAAGATAGAAGAGGAGCAGGAAAACCAGGGCGATGATCCCGCCGAGCCGGGTAAATAATCCCAGCATCAGCATCACTCCCGCCAGCGCGAGTCCCCAGGCCATGACCCAGTCGACCACGTTTATTATCCAAGGCGTTCCTGCCAGCAGGGTGAAAAAGGCGGCGAACGGGCCTTGAGCCGCCCGCAAATATCCGGCGGAAGACCAGCCGGTCTGAGTGATCTTCACCCAGCCCTCATAGAGGAAATGCCAGCCGACGATTACCCGCAGGCAGGCGAGGAAAAACTGCTGAACCCCCGAAAATTTCCTCGAAGTTCCATCCAATGCGCTCTCGTCGTTCACTAAAAGCCCCTTTTCTTGATGTTTGATGTGTCGTAAAACCGAGAGGAAATTGAAAGAATTGCAGAAGAACGGATTATCCCGAACCAACCGTGAAAGTACACGGACAAATTAATGAACTCTTTCCATATTAAGCCATTGAATAAAAGGGGGCAAGATAATTATAAGCTTTTCCGCATAATTATTTGATGCGGTCGGCAAATCAGCTTTCCAATCAATTAACGGGGCCTGACTGCCGCTGTTGCAGCCGGCTTCGGAGCTTGACAATCACCAGGGGCTCAAATATAATTTCCTGCGAATAAACCAACCCGCCACGCATCTCGCCTTTTCCACCGTCTGCCGCCGGAGCCATTTTTGCAAAAACCGTATTCCACCGCTCATCTGACCGCCGGCTGCTGCGCCGGCTACCTGGTTATGGGATTGGTCTTTTCCATGATCGGAGTGGGGCTGGAGGCTTTCGCCAGTCAGCTTTCCTCGACCGCGACCGTGGTGGGCAGCTTGTTTTTCCTCTGCAGCGGCGGAGCGACATTCATCATGCTGTTTGTGGTGGGCCCGCTGATCGACCGGTTCGGTCAGCGGCCGGTGCTGATTGCGGGGAGCCTTCTCTGCGCGGGGTCGATGCTGGCCCTGGCCCGCGCCGAAAGTCTCCCGGCGGCCTGTGCCATCCTGTTCGTGATCGGAGCCGGTGGGGCCGGATTGAACGGCGGGGTCAACACCCTGATCAACCACCTTTTTCCGCAGAATCCGGTTCGGGCGCTCAACCTTTCGAACATTTTTTTCGGCGTGGGTGCGGTGAGCCTGCCGTTTGCCGCCGGCTGGCTGATTAACAGTATCGGCCTGAAGGCCCTCCTTACGATCTCCTCCGTGGTCTGCACTTTTCCGGCGGTTCTATTGGCTTTCGGCGGCTTCCCCGCTGAGGTGCGGGTGGAGATGTTCCGGCTGCGCTTGGCAGTCCGGGCTCTCGGCGACCCGCTGGTGGCCCTGTTCGGCGCGACAGTATTTCTTTACGTGGGCTTGGAGGCGAGCCTGGGGATCTGGAGCCGGCCGGCGGTGATCGAGCTCTGGAAGGTGCAGACTCCGCTCGACCAGTTCATCCTCGCCGGCTTCTGGGGAGCACTAGTAGTGGGCAGGCTGCTGGCCGGCACCCTGTTCCGGCACATCGAGGGTCACCGGCTGGTGTGGCAGTGCTCGCTGGGAGCCTCTTTCGGTCTGGCCCTCTTCAACCTGGCCGACTCGGTTTACCTGGCCGCTTTCGCCATCTGGTTCTCCGGGCTCTGTTTCGCGCCGATTTTTCCCAGCACCCTTGGCAGTGTGGGACAGACTTTCAAAAATTACACGGGAACGATATTTTCATTGATGATCGCCCTGGGAGTGCTGGGCGGGGTGACAGTTTCGACGCTGGTGGGAGAAATCGCCGACAGCGCCGGCCTGGCGCTCGGCTTCCACCTGATTCTGGGTGTCTGCCTGGCCCTGTCCGTCCTGCAGACAATCGTTTGCCGCCGCGTGCAGCAGCGGTTGCACGCGGGACAGAAAAATGCCACTGCCGCAATCGAACAGGAGGGGACACTATGAAAAAACCGAACCGCAGGGATTTTCTCGCCTCGGCCGGCCTCGTTTCAGCGGCGGCCCTGACCGCTGCTGCAGCTCAGGGCCAGACTCCCGGCGCACCGGCGGGCAATAAGAAATTCAAGATTTCTTTGGCCGCCTGGAGCCTTCACCGCTCCTGGCGCTCCACCTGGTTCAACCTCGACCTGCCGATGATCGCCCGCCAGCGCTTCGGCATCGACGGCGTGGAGTTCGTCAACAGCTTCTTCGACCTGCCGCGCTCCGACTATCTCAAGGAACTGAAAAAGCGCGCCGAGGACAATGGAGTCACGCTGGTGCTGATCATGGTGGATGGCGAGGGGGACATGTCGCACGAGGACAAGCGGGAGCGCGAGCAGGCGGTGGTCAACCACCGCAAGTGGATCGACATCGCCCACTTCCTCGGCTGCCACGGAATCCGCGCCAATGCCGGCTATACCACGGTCGGAACGGTCGATGAGCGGGTCCAGCGCTGCGCAGACAGCTTCAGCAAGCTGATTGAGTACGCCGACACCGCCGGGATGAACGTGATGATCGAAAACCACGGCGGCTACAGCTCGATCCCGGAAAAGCTGCTCACCGTGATGAAGAAAGTGAACAATCCGCACTTCGGCACCCTGCCCGACTGGGGCAATTTCCCCCCGGAAGTGGACCGTTATGAGGCAGTCAGGCAAATGATGCCCTACGCCAAAGCGGTGAGTGCCAAATGTTACGATTTCAAACCCGATGGCAGCCATCCCGCCTTCGACATCGAACGCATGCTCAAGGTGGTGCTGGATGCCGGCTACCACGGCTTTATCGGAATCGAATACGAAGGAGAGGCCAACAGCGAACCGGAAGGAGTGATGTACTGCAAGAGAATCCTCGAAAAGTACCAGATGTAACCATAACCCAGGGGAGGAACCGACTATGCTGATCGTGACCAGGAGAAATTTTTTCAGGAACGCGCTGGCTGCCGGGGGCGCATTGGCCGCCTTGGGCCCCGCTCTGGCTGTCGCCCAGCAGGCCAAGGAAAAGAAGTTCAAGATTTCGCTCGCGGCCTGGAGTCTTCAGCCCTGGTTCAACAAAGAGTGGAAGAATATCGACCTGCCGAGGATCGTGCGCGAGGATTTCGACCTGGACGGCCTCGAATTCGTCAACAGCTTCTTCGAGCTCCCGCGTTACGACTACCTCAACGACCTGAAAAAACGCGCCAGTGATTATGGAGTTCAGCTGGTGCTGATCATGTGCGACGACGAGGGGGACATGTCGCACAACGAAAAGAGAGAGCGCGAGCTGGCCGTGCTCATGCACCACAAATGGGTCGATATCGCCTATTTCCTCGGCTGCCACGCGATCCGCGGCAACGCCCGCACGAACACGCCCGGCACGGACGAGGAGCGGGTAAAGCGCTGCGCGGAAAGCTACCACTCACTCTGTGAGTACGCCGATCAGGCCGGAATCAGCGTGATCGTGGAAAACCACGGCGGATTCAGCTCGATTCCCGAACACCTGGTATCGCTGGTCAAACAGGTGAACCACCCCCGTTTCGGCCTCCTGCCGGACTACGGCAATTTCGCTCGGGACGTGGACCGCTACAAGGCGCTGGAGATGGTGATGCCTTACGCCAGGGGAGTGAGCGTCAAGTGCACCGACTTCGATGAAAACGGCGTCCACCCGGCCTGGGACCTCGACCGGCTGATCAAAATCACCCTCGATTCCGGCTACCACGGCTTCATGGGGATCGAGGCCGGCAGCCGAAACATGCGGCACCGGGATAACGTCCGCGCCTGCCGCGACCTGCTGCGCAAGTACCAGACCTGATTGAAAGCTCCCGGCAGCAAGCTGCGCAGACCCTTCGATTGGTTAGCACCGTAGGGACGGCGCGTTCACCCTGTAGCATGAGGGCCGTGTCCCTCTTTATTAACCGGCACTATCCGCAAAATTTTTCTGTTCGAGTTATTTGTAGGGACGCACCCCTGTGTGCGCCCGTTATTTGTAAATTTCTCGAGAGTAAGCGGGCGCAAACGCGGGTGCGCCCCTACATGAGGTACTTTTTTTGGCAGTGCTCGAATTACGAACACAAAATTGAGGCTCTGCAAGTATTATACGGCAACTCGCCCGCTGGAATCATAAAAAACGTCACCGCAATTGAGAATTAAAGCACTTAAGTTCGATTGCCGGTGGCCGGCTCAAGTATCACTTTTCGATATTTCTTTTTGGCGGGAAGAGTTAAATCGGGCAGGAATTCCGACTGTATTCGGGCGGTCTCCTTTTTCCTGTTCGGGAGTTTCTCATCATGTTCGAATTGTCGCTCGGGTTGGGTCTGGCCATCGCCATTACCGCCCTGCTGGCCGAATACGTCGATTCCAGCATTGGCATGGGCTACGGCACGATCCTCACCCCGCTGCTGCTGCTTTTCGGATTCGAGCCGTTGCAGGTCGTCCCCTCGATCCTGATCTCCGAGCTAATCACCGGGCTGTTGGCCGGGTTCACTCACCATTCCATGGGCAACGTCGATTTCCGGCCTAAATCCACTAATCTCAGCGTGATTATCAGCAAACTGAGGGAGCTGGGAGTGGCCGAAAGTTTCAACCGGGGCATCCCGCTCCATCTCAAGGTCGTCCTGCTGATTGCCTCCTGCAGCATTGTCGGTACGGTGGGGGCGGTGCTGATTGCGATAACCCTGTCGAAGTTCTACCTTACGCTCTATATCGC
>JAZDIG010000002.1:0-3286 GCA_043805105.1 Candidatus Glassiibacteriota bacterium
CGCAACCGCAAGGCCCGCCCCTTCGAGCGCCGAACGGGCATCCTCCAGCCTCTTGCCTCTCACGTCCGGGATTTCCACCGAACCGCCCCCGCCGGCAAGCTGCGGCAGGATTACCTGGTCGAGCACGAACAGGCCGAAAAAGAAGGAAACCAGCGCGGTGATGAAATAAATCGAAAATGTTTTCAGCTTTCCCGGCAAAAATCCGCTCCTTCTTATTCGTTCAATTCCATTCAGGGCTGTCGCTTTACCAGACGCGCGGCGAAAGCTCCGTCGGTGCCGTGCAGATTGGGAAAGGTGGCCAGGCAGCCCTCGGTGACCACCTCGGCCGGCAGATAGCGGGCCGCGTCCTCCAGGCAAAACTCAGGGTGGGCGGCGAGAAAACTGTCCACCACCAGCCGGTTCTCTTCCCGCTCCAATGAACAGGTGCTGTAGACCAGCACACCGCCCGGCCTGACACAGCCGGCCGCCGCCTCGATAATCTCAGCCTGCAACCCGGACAACGAAACCAGGTCGGAAGGCGCGATCCGCCAGCGCAGCTCGGGCTTGCGGCGGATAACGCCGGTGCCGGTGCAGGGTACGTCGCACAGCACCAGGTCGCAGGGGCCGACCGCGGGCGCCCTGGCCTCGGCGACCACCGTGAAAAGATCGTCCAAGGCCAGACGAGTAACGTTTTCGCGCAACCGGGCGAGCCGCCTGCGGCTCTTGTCGCAGGCCACCAGCAACGCTGGCCCGGCCGCCAGCCGCGCCAGATGCGTTATTTTGCCGCCGGGCGCGGCGCAGAAATCCACGATACGTTTTGCCGACGGGCTGACGGCGAGCCTGCCGACCAGGATCGCCGCTTCGTCCTGAACGTAGAACAGCCCCTCCGGGTAACCCGGCAGCTCGGCCGGGTTCAGGTCCTGCCGCTCGATGACCACCGCCTCGGGGGCGTACCGGCCGGCTCGGCAATCAATACCCTCCGCCTGCAACCGTCTCTGCAGTTCACCCGCGGCCAGGTCGGCGCTGTCGTCACGCAGCACCAGGGGGGCCTTGAGGTTATTGGCCGCCAGCAGCCCCTGGGTAAACTCCTCGCCCCAGGCCCGGACGTAACGCTCCACCAACCAGCGGGGGTGGGAGTAGTTCAGGGCCAGCCATCCCACCGGGTCGCCGGCGCTCCGGGGAATCTCCGGTTCTTCACTCCGGCGGGCCAGATTACGCAATACGCCGTTGACCACGCCGGCCACTCCGGAGTCCTTCGCCAGCTCCACTGCATCGCTCACCACTGCATAGGCGGGAATCCGGTCGAGGTAGAGCAGCTGGTAGGCCGACATCCTCAGCACGTCCAGGACCGGCGGCGGCAAGCTCTCCGGCTTTTCGCGAAGAAGTCCGGACAGGCAGAAATCCAGTCGGCTGCGGTTGCGCAGGGTGCCGGCCACGATTTCCCTGGCAAGCGCCCGGTCACGCGGTTCGAGGCCGGCCAGGCCGCGGTCAGTGTCCAGCTCCAGCTCCCCCTTTTTTCCCAGCAGCCTCAGTGCTTCCCGCCGCGCGGCTGAAACCCGAAACCTGCTTTTTCTGCCGCCAGTGCCGTAATGCACCGTTGCCGTCCAGATTCGATTTTCAACTGATTTCAGCTTTTTCGGCTTATTCGGTATTGAAAAAGGGAGAAAGTTGTAATAAATTAGGTTAATGGTAAAAACCGGTCAAGGGTGTAAGCCCCCGCCTCCGATCGCTCTTGTCCAGTAAATTTTCCCGACTTCGGATTCTTTATAATTCTGGAACTGGTAAAAGTAATTAATAATTAGCCGTCAATCCGACATTAACCTGTAGTTCCAGAACAAACATGCGCAATCAGAGTGAGTCAACCGGTCTGAAGGCTTGAATGACCCGCCGACCATGATCGAATGCGCGGGAATTTAATTTCCGACTGAATATGCCAGTAAAGACAGCAGCACATCCGGGGAAGGCGGGACTCGGAGACCGGGGCTCCCACCACGGCACGCTCGTTCTTGCCGAGAGCGGTAGACTGTCCAGCCTGGAAGACACCCTTACCTCACTCGGCTTCTCGCTAATCCGCCCCCACAAAAAATTCAATCCGGCCACAGCCGTCCCGCCCCTGATAGTCATCGCCGATAGCGGAGGCTGGAAAACCGGCGGCGATCAGACCGCCCGGGCGGCTTCGGCCGGCAAGCTGGCCGTACGCTCAATCCTTATCGAAGATGATGAAACAGGGACCGTGGAGATGCCGGGACTGACCCACATCCTGTCCGCCGAATTCACCAGCAGGCAGCTCCTGGTGGCGGTCCGGGAAGCGCACCGTTCGGCGGTGCTGGAAGCCGAGCTTGATGAGCTGCGGCAGCTCCAGGAAACCGGCCACAGGGAGCTGGAGAAGCTGATCGAGATCGGGATCAGCCTTTCCAGCGAGCGCAATATCGACCGCCTGTTGGACAAGATCCTGCTCGAGGCCTGCAACGTCACTACCGCCGATGGGGGCAGTATTTACATTATCGATAAGAACGAGCAGGGTGAGCGGGTATTGCATTTCAGCAACACTATCTCCACCTCCCTGAACGTCGATTTCAAGGCCTTCGCTATCCCGATCAACCCGGCGAGTATTGCCGGCTACGTGGCTGCGACTGGTGAGTCACTTGCGCTGGACGACTGCTATAAAATTCCGGCGCGCTACCAGTTCTCGATCAACAAGAGTTTTGACGAAAATAACAATTACCGCACCAAAAGCATGCTCGCGGTGGCGATGCGCAACCAGAAGGAAGAGATCACCGGCGTCATCCAGCTCATCAACCGCAAGCCGTCCCTGGACATGGTGCTCACCAGCCCGTCATTCATCGAGGAACATGTTATTTCTTTCGACCAGCGGTCGTGCGCCCTGATCGAGGCGCTGGCGTCCCAGGCCGCGGTGGCGCTCGAAAACTACCGTCTCTACCGGGACATCGAGAACCTTTTCGAGGGATTCGTGCAGGCTTCCGTGACCGCTATCGAGTCCCGAGACCCGACCACTTGCGGTCACAGCGAGCGGGTAGCCACGCTCACCGTGGGTATTGCCGAAATGGTGAACCGGATCACCACCGGTAAGCTCAGGGAAGTCCGTTTCGACGAAAACCAGCTCAAAGAGATCCGCTACGCCGGGCTGCTGCACGATTTCGGCAAGGTCGGCGTGCGGGAACACGTGCTGCTTAAAGCCAAGAAGCTTTACCCGGACCACCTGAAGCTTGTCCGGCGGCGCTTCGACATCGCCCGGCAGATATACCGCAAGGAGACCAACCGCTCGAAAGTCGAATTTCTGCTGGCC
>JAZDIG010000003.1:0-4305 GCA_043805105.1 Candidatus Glassiibacteriota bacterium
GAATTCCTCGCTGAGGCCACCGATGGCGGCGGCTCGATCAGCGAGCTGGGAGACAGTGACGATTCCTGGCTGCCCGGCCCGGCTCCCCCGGACTCCCGCCGGCGCTACGGCGCCGGCCTCAACCTGCTCTGGCTGGCGCAGGATGGGCAGGAACTTCTCCACGAATTCAGCCCCGACCCGGACAGCCTCTGGCTGTTCGGCGGCGAACGCGCCCGGGTAAAGGCCGCACCGGCTCAGCGGGTGAAACCATCTGCGGTCCGGCGTTTCGATTCGAGCGGGCACTACGTGCTCCGGCCATCAGCCGAAGTTTACCTGCGTTTCGAGTGCGGCCACTGGGGCGACGGCCGGACCTGGGGGCACGCCCACGCCGACCGGCTGTCGTTCAGCCTGTTTGTCGCCGGCCGGCCCATATTTATCGATCCCGGCACCGGCTTTTATCTGTCCGACCGCGCCTTCCGCGAGTACTTCCGCTCAACCCCGGCGCACAACACGCTGGCGGTGGATAGCGATTCGCAATCGGATGCTCTGGCCGCTTTCCTGTGGGGCGACCCGATCGAATCTTATCTTACCATCCTGGAGGAGGAGCCGGACAGGATCGTGATCGAGGGCGAACAGACAGGCTACAGACACGGCTGCCGGTGGCGGATGGGGGTGGTGCACCGCCGGCGGATCACCGCCTGGCGCGAAATCCCTCGCCTGGAAATCGAGGACGGCGTGCAGACCATCGTTTCTCACGAAGTCTGCCTGAATTTCCATCTGCACCCCTCCTGCGAAATCGCTGCCGGCGGGGGGGAAACCGAGCCGGTGCAAATCCTGTCCGGCCCGGTCCGGCTCAAACTGGTGCCAGACGGCCGCCTCGTGACCAGCCTGCACCGGGGGCAGGAAGAACCGCGTCTCGGCTGGTACAGCCCGGCATTCAGGCAGGCAGTCCCCACTTATCAGATCAGATGCCGGACCGGCACTGATTCCGACCTCACTCTCCATACGACGATAGAATGGGAGGCAACTTAGCATCCTCGGCCGAGGTCGGTTGAAGTTGACAAGCGCCCCTGCTGCTTCAATATTTTATTGTGTACCCGGTTTTCACTAAATTTGACAGGAGGCTGAAATGCCAGTCGAGGAAGTACGCGGCCATCCCAGGCTGGCTCTCGTCTTCGAAGTCGAATACTCCGTGCTCTCGGGCTTCGACAAGCTGAACCTGATCCAAGCCAAGACTGTCGACTTCAGCGAGAGCGGCGCGAAGATCGAAACCGGCGACAAGCTCGCCCAGAAAGACATGCTCAGCGTACGGATCGAGCTGCCGGACCTGAAAGCCTTCCGGGACGATGAGGCGGGCAACCGGAACTACGGCAAGACCGTAATCATGTGTTTCGGCACGGTACGCTGGACCACTCCGCTGGAGGGCGGCGGTTGCAGCGCCGGTATTCGCTTCTCGGGGATGGCCGTCTCGGACAGGACTTACCTCAAGCGGCTGCTCCAGGAAGATTCGATTCTGCTCAAGAAGTGAGACTTTGGAGCCGGTAAATGCCTTTCCCCGACCTCGGCAACCTCAGGCAGGACTACCTTACCGCAGAAAATGTCGCCGGAAAAACCGCCGACCATCTCCGCCTGATCGCCCCTTACAACACGCGGGAGCTCCGGTTCGAACCGGGACTGGCGGCGCTGGTGATTATCGATATGCAGCGCTGCTTTCTCGAACCCTCCTTTCCACTCTTTTCCGCCAATGGAAGGGCGGTGGTGCCCAGCGTGGCCGGTCTCGTCGAATTTTTCCGCCGGCGGTCCAGGCCGGTGATCTTCGCCGCCCAGATGAACAAGGGCGATCAGATCGACCGTGGGGAGGTGTTGCGCCGCTGGTGGCCGGCCACTCCCCTGGAAGGAAGCCGGGATACTGAGCTGGCCGAGGGGATTACGCCGCTGGCCGGCGAAAAAATCATCCCGAAGCGGCGCTACAGCGCTTTCCATGCCACCGACCTCGAGCTGACCCTGCGCTCCCAGAACGTCAGGCAGGTAGTCGTCGCCGGCGTGTTCACCAACGTCTGCGTGGAAGCCACCGTGCGCGATGCTTTCATGCGCGATTTCTTCGTCTTCGTCCCGGCGGATGCCACCGCGGCGATCAACGAGGAGCTGCAGCTGGGCAGCCTGCGCACCACGGCCCTCTGGTTCGCCAAAATCACCACCACTCGTCACCTCACCTCCTGCTGACCCGTCAAACTTTGTACTAAAGGCCGGACCCCGCCCTTTCGATATTTAAGTAGGCAGCCTATGGCGCAGCCGGGTGTCTTTCCAGAAAAAATCGCAACTGCCGAATTGTGCGCAGAAAGGGATTCAACGATGGGATGTCCAGCCTGTAAAATCGACTACGGGCAGATCGAGAAGGGAATCGAAAGAGGTGAGATCAGGGACCGGGACCGGCTGCTGAGCGAGCTGGCCCTGGAAGACCTCTTTCTGACCGGGGATGGCTCGGTGGCCTATTGCCCGTCCTGCCGCGAGACGATCCAGCGGCTGTTGGACCGGGTGGCGTCGCGCCTGAGAAAGGAAACCCTGGCCAATATCGGCGCGCTGCTGGACAAGGCGCACGAGGCGCGGCGCAGGGGACGGTAAATAGAGTCATCCAATAGACATAAAACAAAAAGGCGCAGCCAGGCCGGCTGCACCTTTTTAATTTCCTCTCCGGATTTTTTCAGGGGAGCGGCCGGTTGGTGATGTAAGTCCGGCCGTTTTTCACCACCCGGTAGATCCGGTCGCTGTGCGTGCTCAGGCGGCCGTAGCGCTGTATCAGGCTGGTGACCCGCCGGATGTAATCGTGAGTTTCCCGGTAAGGCGGCACGCCCTGGCGGTCCACCAGGTCGGGGCCGGCGTTGTAAGCGGCGAGGCTGAGCTGGAGGTCGTTGTCGAACCGCTCGAGCATGGCCTTGAGGTAGCGGGTCCCGCCGAACACGTTTTCCCGCGGGTCGAACGAATCCCGGACTCCCAGCGCGCGGGCGGTGCCGGGCATCAATTGCATCAGGCCGCGGGCGCCCTTGCGGCTTACGGCACTCGAATTGAAAGCGCTTTCGGCATGGATCACCGCCTTGATCAGGTTGAAATCGACGCCGTAGTGGTCGGCGGCCTGGCGGATCAGCTCATCGTAACGCCCGGCGACGACCTTTGGCTGGCGGTAATACGGCGGATTGTCCGCCGGCCGATTGCTCCGGTCCGCCGCCCTGGTGATCAGCGGAAGGCCGGTGCGTTTCACGAGATCGACGACATGGATGATGCCGCCGGCCTTGCTCCGGCCGAATGCCTCGGCCCGGGCCTCAGTAAAATGTAAGGTCACGCACCCCAGCACGAGGAGTGCCAGGACCGGCCCGGTCAGGTTCGCTCGCTCCACGTTCTCCCTCATGTTCTTTCCCATCTGGAATCAACATAATACCACCGCGCCTCGGATTCAAGCCGAGCAGCGGGGGGCGGCCTTCATTGAATATCGGCAGAAATCGGGGAGACTTAAACCAGTCCGGCGGACGCCTATTTTGCCGACAAAAGTACACCGAAGTTCAGCGGCGGATTATCCTGCCGGAGAATCCGGTCGGGACTATCCTGAAAACCATTGATGCGCGGACACGGCGCGCCGGATCACTGTGCAGGATATAGTATTATTCGAGATAAACGATTCCGCGGAGCGAGTCTGACCCATTCGAGACAGCCCCGGTAAATGAGAAAATGAGCGAAGAATAATCGGCCGGGTACTTCCCGGCCTGGCTGCGGAGTCGGATCAATTGTTCTCGGCTTGTTTTTCCTGGCATTTTTTGAGGGCGGCGAACGCCGCAGTGAAACCGCTGTTCACTTTCAGCGCCCGCTCGAACATCGCTTCGGCTTCGAGGTAGCGTCCCAGCGCGTAAAGGGTGTCTCCGGACATATAGAGCGCCATCAGGTGTTCCGGTTTTTCCTTCAGCACCCGGGAGTAGGACGCCAGGGCCAATTCGTATTTTTTCTGGTGGGTGAGGACGTGGCCCATGTTTAACCAGGCGTCCACGTACTTGGGATTTATATTTACCGCGGCGGAGAATTCGGCCTCCGCCTCGTCGTATTTTTTCAGCGAGCCATAGGCCAGTCCCAGCTGGAAATGGCTGTCCGCGAAACGGTCGTTGATCGAGAGCGCCCGGCGCAGATGTCCGACCGCCTGGTCGAACTTGCCCTGGGCGAGGTCGATCTGCCCCAGCCTGAAAAAGGCCTCTTCGTTGTCCGGGTGCAGGATGCCGAGCTTTTCGTAGGCCGCCCGCGCCTCGTCCAGGTTCTCCAGCTCGATCTGGCAAAGGCCCATTCCAG
>JAZDIG010000004.1:0-9819 GCA_043805105.1 Candidatus Glassiibacteriota bacterium
CCGCGGTGGTCGACCACTGGGACAGGACCTTCGCCGCCGGCGACCCCGAGTACGGTTTCCTGCCCAACACGGTCAAGACCGGGAGCGAGCGCACGCAGGTGGGCCGCTTCTTCTTCTGGACGGCCTGGGTGGCCGGCACCAGCCGGCCCGGTGAAGCCGCGACCTACACGAACACCTGGCCGCCGGACAATCTGGTGGGCAACGTCGCTACATCGGAAACCTACATCTGGTCGCTCGGCGGGATCCTTTCCCTGCTTCTGGTGCTGGGCTTCTTCATCTGGATGGTCCACCATTACGGGATCTGGTACGGGGAGGCCAAGGGCGTGTCACTGGCGCGCAAGCTGGTGGACATGCCGCTGACGCCCAGCCAGCAGAAGGCCACCAAGTATTTCCTGGTCGTGATCCTGCTCTTTCTGCTGCAGACCAGTTTCGGCGGGCTTCTGGCTCACTACACGGTGAATCCCTCCAGCTTTTACTTCCCGATCGTTTCGCGGATCATCCCCTACAGCTGGGCCAAGAGCTGGCACCTGCAGCTTGCGATTTTCTGGATCGCCACCACCTGGGTGGCGGCCTCGATCTACTTGGCGCCGATTATCGGCGGCCGGGAGCCCAGGAAGCAGGGCCTGCTGGTGCAGTTGCTCTTCGCGGCGATCCTGGTGGTGGCCCTGGGGAGCCTGCTGGGCGAGATCGCCGGGATCAAGGGCCTGCTGGGCGACTGGTGGTTCTGGCTCGGCCATCAGGGCTGGGAATATCTCGAGCTGGGCCGGTTGTGGCAGATACTGCTGTTCGTGGGCCTGGTAGCCTGGCTCTTGATCGTCTACCGGGCGGTGGCTCATCACCTGGGCAACGCGCGCAAGAGCGAGTACAGCGAGCTGGTGACCTTCTACGTTTTCAGCGCGGTCCTGGTGGTGGGTTTCTTCGCTTTCGGCCTGCTGTTCCACCGCGGCACGCATCTGACCGTGGCCGACTACTGGCGCTGGTTCGTGGTGCACATCTGGGTGGAAAGCATCTTCGAATTTTTCGGCGTGGCGGTGATCGCTCTGCTGATGGTGGTGATGGGCCTGGCCTCCACCCGCGATGCGCTGATCGTGGCTTATTTTACCGCGGCCATCGTCTTCCTCGGCGGCATCCTCGGCACGGCCCACCATTACTTCTGGTATGGCGGGCCCTCGTTCTGGCTGGCGGTGGGTTCGGTTTTCAGCTCGATGGAACCGGTGCCGCTCCTGGGGCTGGTGGTCCGGGGCTGGCTCGAATACAAGTCCGTGCGCAAGGAGGGAAAGGAGTTCCCCTACAAGTGGCCGATGTACTTCCTGGCGGCCAGCGCTTTCTGGAACTTCCTGGGCGCGGGCGTGTTCGGCTTCCTGATCAACCTGCCGATCGTCAACTACTACGAACACGGTACCTACCTGACCATGAACCACGGCCACGGCGCCTTGTTCGGCGTGTACGGGATGCTCTCGATCGGTCTCTTGCTATTTGCCTGGCGGGGCTGCGTTCAGGACCGGTTCTGGAACGACAAGCTGCTCAAGGTCTCTTTCCTCGGGATGAACGTGGGCCTGCTTCTGTTGACGTTCGGTACGCTGTTCCCGGTGGGGATAGCTCAGGCCTGGACGAGCTTCACCGAGGGGCTGTTTATGGCCCGCGACGCCTCCTTTTTCGAACGCGGCTTCGTCCAGTTCGTCGGCCAGTACCGCATGCTTCCCGACCTGATGATAATCCTGCTGGGCGTGATCCCGCTGGCCTGGTTCCTCTTCCGCACCTACCCCCACCTCAAGCCGGTGGAGATCAAGGAAGGCGAATCGGTATGGGAGAAGATTGGCGTGAATATGTGAAAAGATTGACCTGAATTATTCCGGGACGATAGGCCCGTCGCCACTGGGGCGGCGGGCCTTATTTTAACTGGGATTATTCATAAATTATCCTAAATTCCCTTAGGGGCGGACCCCTGTGTCCGCCCCTTGTCAGGAAATTTCTCGATGCTAAGCGGGCGCACACGCGGGTGCGCCCCTACAAAAAACGCGAACAGAAAAATATTGATGATAATCCTGTTTTGATGGACGCACCCGGCCTTTACTCCTATAATTGAGCAAATGCTTCACGGCTGTGCGGTTTTTTATTTGCGCAACCAGCCCTCACCTCTGCCGGAGACACCAGCATGACTTACCTGACGAAGCGCTTGGCGTTGCTTTTTGCCGCGAGTTTACTCGGGGCCGGCCTGCTCGGCGGCGCCCAGAAAGTGAATCTCAGGCTCAACCTGGAAAAGGGCCGCACCTATCATCTGCGCACGACCAGCGACCAGAAGACCTCACAGACCATGCAGGGGCGGGAAATGAACATGCAGCAGAAGACGGTCGACGACATGGCTTTCACGGTCAACGCCGTCGCCGGAGGGGACATCACCCTTGGCATCCTGACAGAACGGGTGGAGGCGGACATCGTGACCCCGCGGGACACGGTCCACTACGATTCGTCGCAACCGGGTGAAGTGAAGCATCCCATGCTGAAAGCGCTGGCGGCCATGGCCGGCCAGAGCCTGGAAATGACAGTCAGCACCACCGGCCGGATAAAGAGCGTCAGTGGCATGGACCGGGTCATCGACCGGATCATAGCCAGCCTCGAAATGCCCGAGGGCCCGGCCCGGGAGGCGCTGATCAGCGCCATCCGGAAGAATTTCGGCGAGGAAGCTTTCAAGGACCAGTGGGGTTTCACTTTCGCGGCCTACCCGGACCGGCCGGTGGCCCCGGGGGACACCTGGAAGGCGAATTTCGTGACCGGCGGCGGCTTCCCCATCATCTACGATGGCACCTGGACGCTGAGTAAGATCGAGGGAGGCGCGGCGGTAGTGGCAGTAGATGCCAGGCTCTCGACCAATACCGAGGCCCCGCCGTTCGAGATGGGGCCGCTGAAAGTGAAAATGGAGATTACCGGCACGCAGACCGGCACCCTGCGGATCGACCTGGCTACCGGCTGGATCACCGGCGGCAGCCTGGTGCAGAAATTCGAGGGTACCAACCGGGTCGAAAGCGGGCCGGGGCAGACCAGCGGTATGACCTGGCCGATGAAGATGGAGACGGTGACGAGCTTCGAAAACTTCTGACCCGGCTACAGCACGCCGCCGGTCAGAAAGCCGACCGCGCTTTTCAGTATGACCGAAAGCAAGGCCAGTACGTCGCCCAGGCCGTACACTCCGTCGCCGTCGTAGTCGAGGGCCGGATCCGCGGAGTTTCGTTTTCCGCGCAGCAGCAGACACACCACGTCCAGCACGTTCACCCGGCCGTCGCGGTTGAGGTCGCACCAGGCGGCATCGAGCACCCGGAAAACATAGGGCCGGGCGGCGTAGTCCGCCGGAGAGAAGGCGTAGTGGTCGAATCCGTCGACCGCCTGCACGTAATATTCCACCGTGGTGCCGGCCGGCTGACCGGGGATTTCACCCACGTAGACTCCGTCCTGAAAACTCATCCTCACGTATGAAAAATCCGTTTCACCGCCGGTTCTCCAGTGCAGGTACACCCCCAGCGGATTGTCTTCCACGACCCTGACTGTCACCCGGTAGGGGCCGGAGGTGTCGGCCTGGCCGACCGGCCGGTCGGCCAGCTCGATTACCGGCGGGGTGTCGTCCGCGCCCAGCACCGCCGACCGGGTTTCGGCCAGGTAGCCCTCGGGCAGGGTCATAGCCGAGGGCGGGGTGCCCGGCTCCCAGAGGGTGGCGAAGCCCGAATGCCATTTCGACCAGCCGGACCAGTTCCCGCTCTGGTCTTTCTGCCGCAGGCGCACCAGGTGCAGGCGGTTGGGAGCCAGGCCGGACGCGCCGGCCCGGGGCCCGGTGAATTCGCCGTGCAGCGTATCCACACTCAGCCGCAGGCTGTCGCCCTCCGCCCTGCCCCGCCAGACCACCACGACAGCCGGCTCCTGCTGGCGGAAGCGGGTCACCACCCGGTCTATCACCTGGTCTACTTCCGGCTCGGGCTGTCCGGCCTGGGCCACTTCCGCTTCCCAGCCGGCCTGGGCCGCGCCCGGCTCGGAGGAAGCAAAGGCGGATTTGACGAGCACCGGATTGGCCCCGGTGCGCAAGGGGCCCACCCTTTCGGTGGACAGCATAACATCGTCGTAGTAGCGCGACTGTTCCACCGGGCTGCCGCCGTTCCAGTAGCAGTCCCAGGCCATGCCGTTGGGAGTGAACTCCCGCCAGCCGGCGGCCAGGTCATCGCCAGCGACGTCGCAGACCAGCAGGCCGTCAGCCCAGGCTTGAACCCGGTCCGCGCGGGTGCCCTGCCCCAGCTCCAGCCTCAGCTCGAAATGAATCCAGCGGCCCACGTTGACCGGGTCAGAAAAGCGGAAGTCGGCTTCGAAGTTCGGCTGCCAGTCGCGGTGCGCCTGGGGCAGGTCCGTCTTGCGCTCGATCGAAAGGTGGCCGTCCTCCCCGCCGATCCAGAAATAGATCGAATACATCCCGCTCCAATTGTCCGGGGTGAAACAGCGCAGCCGAGCCATCTTGGGCGGAAAATACTTGCCGTCCCTGGGCTGGAAGCCCTCCGCGAATTTATGGTACCAGCGGGCTACTATCGTGGTGAAAGGATGTTTCTGGTCGGCCGGGATCAGCGAGGAGCCGTAGGGGCTGTCGCCGAACATGCGCCAGGCCCAGCCCGCGCTTCCCGGGTCCTCGGCGGCGGTATATTGGGTGAGCGGGATATAGGTCTGCACCAGCGCCCGGCCCCCGCTCAGCGCCTCGCCGTTCTCGATCCGGAAGCGGCCGTTGTCGGTGCCGAGGTCGTGAAAGCTCCGGTCGAGACTGGGGATCGATTCGAAACTCTCGTGGAAGAAAACCCCCGGCGCATCGGCCAGCGGTTCGGGCGAGGCCGGTACGACCCGCTCGACCTTGGGCGTTTCCACTCCGGCCGCAAGGCCCAGGCCGGGAAGGACGAAAATTGCTGTGAACGCCAGAACAAGGCGGCGGTGGAACATTGTTTTCTCCCTTGTGAGGTAACAATATCGATCACCGGCCGGGCGCTCAGCCTCGCCTTTTTACCTGGGCGGTTCGAGGAAAGGCCGGACGGTCCTGGTCCAGATGTCGTAGCCCCGGCGGTTCAGGTGCAGCCCATCCTCGATGAAAATCTCCGGCCGGGGCGTGCCGTCCGGGCCCAGCATCGGGCCGGCCACATCGATATAATAGAGGCCGCGGGCCTGGCCGCATTTCCGGCGGATCAGCTCGTTGGCCCGCTTCATTTCCGGCCACAGCTTCCAGCGCGCCAGGCTGGGCTTGATCGAGATGACGTAGACCGGGACTAACGGCAGGTCGGCGCGCACCGCGGCCACGAAGCGATCGAAATCTTCGGCCACGGTTTCGGCGCTCTTGCCCGCGGCGATGTCGTTGTCGCCTTCGTAGATCACCACCGCCAGGGGCAGATACGGGACCACGAACCGGTCGACATAGCGGCCGGCGTCCTCCATCTGGCTCCCGCCGAACCCGCGGTTCACTACCGGCATACCCCGGAAGTCCTCTTCCAGAGTTTTCCAGGCCCGGATACTCGAGCTGCCGATAAACACCGTGGCCCCCGGCGGCGGGTACTGGACCCGGTCGGCCGCCTCGAAGGCGGCGATCTCCGGCTCCCAGCGGCCGGAGGGTGCGGCCGGCAGAAGCGCGGGCAGAAGAAGGGCGCAGACAAAAAGAAATTTCTTCGGGATTTTCATGATCGAGCCGAATTCCTGGTTATAGTTTATCGGCACGAAGAAGCTTTCAACCGGATCAATGCGCCGGCCCCAGGAGCACCGCGTTGATGAAGAGCCGGCTCACGCCGTCGCAGAAAGCCCGGAAGTTGGGGTCTTCCGTGAAGGCGACCACGTGGCCCCGGCCGAGCGAGCGGTACATCAGGTAAGGCTTGAAAGCCAATTGCTCCCGGCCGGGACCGCGCCAGGTGTGGCCGCTCACGATCAGACGGTCGGCCGCCTCGAAATAGGCCACGTTGCGGCCCTGGTCGCGCTTCAGCGGGCTGTAGACCTGGGAGCCGAAAGCGAAGGCCACGGCCGTGCTGTCGTAGCCTGAGGACAGCCAGTGGTCGAGGTCGAGCCGGATGCGGGCCAGTCCGCCGGGCAGGCTCTGCGGATCGCGCTTTTCCGCCTGGATCGCTTGGAAAAATTCGGCGAAACTCTTGATCTGGGTTCCCGGCACCCGGTTGGTCTTTTCCTCCTTTTTTTCTTCCTTTTTCGGCTGCTCCTTTTCATCCAGGCGGTACTGGATATCTGCTTCGAGCAGCTTGACCTCGGGATCCACCAGCCAGCGGGTCGCGCCCTGGAGCGCTATCAGCGTGCCGCCGCGGCGCACCCAGTCGGTTATCCGCTCCACCGCCGGTTTTCCCATCTCCTGGCCGAAATTCCAGCCGCTGGGCAGTACCAGCACGTTGTAGCCCTCGATCTCGATCCGGCCCAGGTCCGCGGTTCGGACCGCGGTGACCGGCAGTCCGTACTGGCGCTCGATCACGTAACGGGTGGCTCCAGCCGAATTGGAGCTGGTCGGCTCGTTCCAGGCCAGCAGCACTTTCGCCTCGGGGACGAACGAGACGTTCGGGCTGCCGAAATCGATCCCATCGCTCATCCAGCCGCTGCCGGTGGCGTAGAATTCGACTCCATAGAGCCGCTCGATTTCCGCGACAGTCTGGTGGAGATCGGCCGGGTTGTCTTTCACCGGCAGGATCAGGCTGCCGCGGCTGAATTTTTTCCCGCCTTGAGCGAAGGGAAGGTCGTTGGTATAGACTCTCACTTTGCGCCGCAGCAGGTCGGCCAGGGCGGCCAGGGAAGCGTCGCTGGTGCCGTCCAGCACGTAGGCCAGGCCGGCCTCCTTGGCCATCGCTGCCGGCGCGGCCGGAGGCGCGGTCAGTTCTTCCAGCCCCGGCCCGGGCAAGTTGTCGGTTCGGTAGCATTCGACGTTAAAGAGCACTGGCAGCGACCAGGCGGTGATGTCGTAGACCTGGTCGTCGAGGCCGGCGGCCAGGCGGCGCTCCTGTTCGGCGAGGTAGGCGGAGTCCATAGGCACTTCCGGCTCCAGGAGGTTAGCCAGCAGCCGGTAGGATTCCTGTCGGGCCGGCACCACCCAGGTTCCTTCCGGAAAGCTTATCTGGCTCACCAGCCGGCGGTCGGCGCCGGTGAGCGAGCGGGCGGAGAAGGCCGAGGTGGCGCGCTGGACTTTCAGGCCCTGGTGAACCAGGATCCCCACCAGCTTGCGGCTGCGCGAGGGGTCCCGGCCGGGCGGGATAATGTAGGCCCGGCCGGCGGGGATAGTGGCCGGGGGCGTGCGGGTGACGGTGAAATCGGCCAGCAGCTTCTGGCGGCTGCGGCTGGCTAATTCGGTAGTGGCGAGGGAGGCTACGGCATGGTGGCGCACGGTTTCGGCAAAATTCATCACGGCTTCGTCCCGGCGCTGGACTGCCAGGCCCCGGCTGGAAGCCTGTTCGTAGGTCATGCCGATCGCGCCGTTGAGCGAAGGCCAGGTGCAGCCGTAGCCTGGATAGTAGGCATCGAAGCTTTCCCGCGAGTAATAGCGGAAGCCGAATTTGTCGAACCAGGCGGCGTTGTTGCGACCGAACTCGCTGAACCAGGCCACCTGGCCGGGAGACAGCTCCCGGTTCACCGGCGGCGCGGTGGGCGGGAAATAGAAGGTGGCGTCCGATTCCATTTCGTGCAGGTCGAGGTAGACGTGGGGACGCCATTCGAGAAAGGCCGCCACCTTGCCCCGGGTTTCCAGATGGTTCATCACGAACCAGTCGCGGTTGAGGTCGAACAGGTAGTGGTTGGTACGGCCGCCGGGCCAACTCTGGCTGCGCTCGGCGGCAAAGGGGTCGGCGTCCGGCCAGCGGCCGGTGGTTTGACGGAAGTAGTTGGCGAAACGGTCGTGGCCGTCGGGGTTCTGCAGGGGATCGATCACCACGATACATTCCTCGAAAATCTTTTCCACCACCGGATCATTCTGGCTGGCCAGCAGATGATAGGCCAGCCAGAGCCCGGCCTCGGAACCGGAGGACTCGTCGCCGTGCACGGTGCAGGCGATCCAGACCACCGCCGGCAGGCTGTTTACCAGCTCGGCCTTTCGCGCTTCGCCCAGGTTCAGCGGCTGGGCCAGCTCCCGGAGCTGCGACTTGATCCGGTCGAGGTTCCCGAGCCGCGCCTCGGCGGCTATCACCAGGTAATAGAGCTTCCGGCCTTCCCAGGTTTCGCCGTAGCTGAACAGCCTGGCCCGGGGCGAGGCGCCGGCCAGGGCGTGAAGGTAGCGCTCGCATTCGGCGTGGGTGGTGATCCCTTCGCCCCAGTCGCGGCCGATAGTCTGTGCGAGCGTGGGCACGGCCGGGTCGTAGCTGGCTCCCGGCACGAACGGTTCGTGGCTGCCGGCGGCAATGTAAACGTGGGCACCCGCCGGACCGGCCAACAGGAAAGTACAGGCGATCACTGCGAAGAAACTCTTCATTGTCTCGTCTCCCGCGATAGGTTTTCCCTACGATTGGCGGACGTCCCGGTAAGATTGCAGTCAAGAGTATTCGGTAATAGTTTATACTATTTGCCCGAACGATGCCATAACAAGATTGGAGGACGGGAGGCCATGAAATTCTTCTTCCTGATTCAGGCGGTGACGCTGGCGGCTGTCCTGACAGGCTGCGGCGCCGGCCAAAAGACGGAAAGCGTGGAAAGTCCGGACAGCGTATTTACTTATTTTGCCGAACAGTTCGCCGACCTGCGCGTGCTGCGCTACCAGGTACCCGGCTTCGACCGGCTGACTCCCCGGCAGAAGGAGCTGGCTTACTACCTCTACGAAGCCGCCCTTGCCGGCCGCGACATAACCTGGGACCAGCACTACAAACACAACCTCTGTATCCGCCGCACATTGGAAAACATCTACCTCACCTACGGCGGCGACCGCAAGGACCCCGGTTTCGAAAAGTTCGTGGTCTACCTCAAGCGGGTCTGGTTCTCCAGCGGCATCCATCACCATTATTCGACCATCAAGCTCGATCCCGGCTTCCCGGCCGATTATTTCGCCGTCCTGGTCCGCGGCTCCGACCCGCAGGGCTTTCCGCTGGCCGGGGGCGAAACGGTCGAGGGCTTGATCGGTAAGCTGACACCCGTCCTGTTCGATCCCAAGGTGGACGCCAAAAGAGTGAACCTGGCATCGGACGTGGACCTGGTGACTGCCAGCGCCAACAATTTCTACGAGGGAGTGACCCAGGCAGAGGTCGAGGCCTATTACGATAAAGCGATCGACAGAAACGATCCCCGGCCGGTGTCCTACGGGCTTAACTCCAAGCTGGTCAAGGAGAACGGCGTGGTGACGGAGCGGGTCTGGAAGGCCGGCGGGATGTACGGCGCGGCAATCGGGCGGATAGTCCAGTGGCTCGAAAAGGCCGCCTCCGTGGCGGAAAATGACCTTCAGCGCGCCGCCCTCGAAAAGCTCGTCGAATACTACCGCAGCGGCAACCTGCGCAATTTCGACGAGTACAACGTCCTCTGGGTCCAGGACACCTCTTCCACGCTCGACGTGATCAACGGCTTTATCGAAACCTACGGCGATCCGCTGGGCTTCCGGGCCACCTATGAATCCACCGTGGAGCTGAAGGACTTCGAGGCGACGCGGCGGATAGAGGCGATCGCCAGGCAGGCCCAGTGGTTCGAGGACAACTCGCCGATTGCCCCGGAGCACAAAAAAGCGAACGTCACGGGGATTTCGGCCCGGGTGATCGAGGCCGTGGTGGAAGCTGGCGCGGTCAGCCCCTCCAGCCCGATCGGGATCAACCTGCCCAACGCCAACTGGATCAGGGCCGAACACGGGTCGAAGTCGGT
>JAZDIG010000005.1:0-2546 GCA_043805105.1 Candidatus Glassiibacteriota bacterium
GGTTTCGGTCAATTCGAGGCTGACCGGATTGGGCTTCATCAGGCGCAGGATAGCCGTCAGCATCGCCTTGGCTTCTTTCCAGGATTTGGCCCCGGCTTTCTTGAGCAGGGTGGGATTGGTGGTCACCCCATTGATAATCCCAGCCTCGTAGAGCGGAGCGATCTCGTTTATATCGGCCGTATCGGCGAAAATCCGCGGACCGCGCGCGGCCGGGTGAGGGAGGGCTTTTCCGGCCGGCGAACCATTGACTATCTCCATCCCTCTCCTGCGGTGGATCAGCACCGCGTGCAGATCGTTGACTTCAAACATGCGCACCTCCTTTATCGCGATTCTGGAGCGAGCATCCAGAATTCAGTTTCCAGGGCTGAAATTTAATAAAAACATTGCGGCAATACGGTTCCAGGAAATTTATCCCGGCAGATAACCTAAGCCCGCCCCTTGACCCTGTACCGTTCAGGACGCGGAAAAGCGCCGAATAAGCAAGGCATTGAAATTCAACAGTTTATTATTTTGTCCCGCTTTCCGGTTCGATGGGGAACAGCCGGTAGATATCCTTGCGCCGGCTGTATAAAATTCCCCCGGTTTTCCTGGAAAGGTCAATAACTCCGGTAATCAGCTCCTCCCTTTCCTGGTTGCTTTCGGCGACCAGCAGCCCGTCCGGGTCGACAATGTAGCTCTTGCCCGCCTGGACCGGGCCGGACGTGTTGCAGGACACCACCCAGATTCCGTTTTCCGCCGCCCGGCTGCGGACGTGGGCTTCCCAGACCGGTGTTTTCCAGGCATCACCGCCGGCGGCGAAAGAGACGTGGAAGATGACTTTGGCCCCGGCCAGGGCCTGCATCCGCCAGGCCTCGGGGAACCGGGCATCGTAGCAGACCTGCATGCCGAATTTCAAGCCGCCGGTCTCGAACGTCCTTACCTCCCGGCCGGCCAGGTAGTCTTTATTCCCGGTGCCGTGGGTCTTTTCGTGGCTGGCGATGATCTTCCCGGTCTGGTCGATGAAATAGACTATGTTATAGACCCCGCTATCGGCGTACGCGGTGGTGCCGACCACGACGTTGATGTTTTTTCCCGCGGCCTCGGCGCAGACTTTTGCCAGGGCTTTTTCCAGGATTTCGCGGGCCGGCAGGGGCTTATTTTCGAAGTGATAGGGCCGGTAGCCGGACAGCGCCGTTTCCGGAAAGAGGACTATTCGCACTCCCTGGGAGTCGGCTTTTGCGATGTAGGAAAGGATTTTCTCCAGGTTGACTTGAACGTCGTCGGTCACGGGGATCTGGGCGCAGCCGACTTTGACTGGTCCAGCGCTGAAATCATCCGCCGAGGCTGTGGAAACAGTCAGGGCGATGAATAAAAAGACGAATCCGAAACGTTGCATTTTGTCCCTGCCTTTCGCTTATTTGCCGCAAATCGAAAAATCGGTGCGTCGAATCCTCAGACCATAGACCGGAGCCTGAATGTGCTATGATAATAATTCACAGACATCCCTGTACCGAATGCTAACAGATTCATTTTAAACATATTTGCCCGGAACGCCAAATATAAAAGGCCCGCCCCATCCGGGCAGGCCTTTATCACGGATGAAGATTGCTACTCCTGGGCTACGCCTTCCAGGCCCGCTCTCTGGCGATGTTCTTGGAAAGTAAGTTCATGGCCACGATTACGTCCTCCCGCACCTGGAAATCGAACATCCCGGCCACCACGAAGTCCGCCCCGCTTTCGAAGGCGTAGCGGAACCCCTCGCGTGGATGGATCGCTCCGGCGCCGAGTACCTTGTAGGCCAGCCAGGGCTTGTTTACCGATTTCATGAATTCCACGGTTTCGGCCGGAGTGGTGCACCAGAGGTTGTCGTGCTCCTCGACATCCGGCATGGCCGACCAGTAGCCATGAGTGTGGAGGGTCTTCATGTAAAAATCGTTGTCGATCCCGGCTTCTTCGACCGCCTTGGGCACTTCCAGGGCATGGCCGCCGAATCCGGAAATCAGGCCGTTCTTCTTGACGAAAGCGTTTATTTCCCCGAGAGTGTCGACCATGCCATCGGTAACCAGCTTGTCGCTGATCCCGCCCTGGACGAACCCGCCGATCGCCCCGTTATCGATAGCGAGCTGAATATTGCTGGTCAAATCGCCCGGCTTGGGGTAAGTCTGAGCCAGCCACTGGATTTTGCCACCCCTTTCCTTGCGGTATCTTTTCAGCAGGCCCGCTATTTTTTCATCGCAGCGCAGGACCGCCGTGTTGATGCCGTTTTCCTCGCAGAGTTGGATGGTGTCGAGAATCTTGTCATCGGTGTGGTAGGCGACGATCAGGCTGGAGGCATAGATCAGGTCGCGGGCATGGGCGAAGCCAGAGATCAGGTTGCCCCCGCACATCAGCCGGGTGAGGGTCAGGCTGCCGATCTTGCCGGTCTGCAGGCCCTTGACCGGGGGCTCCTTCGACAATTGCGCCGGCTTATCCATCAAAGCCTTTTCTTCACAGCTCAGGAACACCGAGGCGCCGGTGGCTCCGATAGCGGTTCTGGTGATAAAGCTTCTGCGGTTAATCTTGCTCAT
>JAZDIG010000006.1:0-13520 GCA_043805105.1 Candidatus Glassiibacteriota bacterium
CACCCGGCGGGCGGTGGAAAAGTCGGCCGCCATCCGGGTCCAGGTGCTGTCGAACAGCCCCACCGCGGCTTCCACCTTCCCGGCTTCCTTGCCAGCCGAAGCAGGCAGCGACTGGTAGAATTCCAGTTCGAGCCGGCCGTCCGGGGCGCGGAATTCGGCGGCGTAGTAATCCTGATAGACCTGGGCGGTTTTCAGCGCCGAGGTTTCCTCGGCCAGGAGCATTTCGGGGTTTGCATCGCCGGTGGGCATTGAAATGAAGTTGCCTGCGCCCTCCCGCCCCTCGAAGCGGAACATCGCATTGCCGTAGTGCCAGACCTCGACCGTGCGCGCCCCGCCGTCGCCCTGGCGCTCGATCCGGTCCGGCGGCCCATGACGCAGGTAGAGGACGCCGCGCTGGTCGAGCTCGAGCTGGCGCGGGGCTTCCTGGTCCCGGCTGGGCAGCGGATACGGATAGTCCACCAGCGGCGAAGTCTCGTCGATGTCCCGTTCAAAGGCGGGCGAATGGTTGCGGGAGGTGGGCAGAAGGAAAGCCTTGACTGTGTGGCTGTAATTCTGTTCGGCATCGCGCAGCCTGGTGTAGTGCTCGATCAGCCGCTCGTTACGTTCGGAAATCGGATCGGGGTCGCGGCTTTTCCAGAAGCGCCGGAAGAATTCGGCCTTCTCCGCGGCCGTTTTCGCCAGGTCCAGCCGGTCCGCCTCGGAGGAAGTCATTATCAGCCGGAGGTCTTGCAACAAAACACTGAAATCGTCGCTGGATACCGAAACCGCCAGGGCGGCGGCGTAGCTGCTGTCGAAGGCGGCGGAGTCGCCCTGGGCCAGGCGGCAGCGGGCGGTGAGCACCAGCCGTTCGACCGGCTTGAACTCCGGGTTTTCCCTGGCGATCCGGTGCAGGTTGTCCAGCGCTCCGCCCAGGTTGCCGTTCTGGAAACGGTAGAGCGCCCGGTCGTACAGGCGCACCGCTCCGGCAGCGCCGGTCGAGTCCGGTTGGGTCTGCTGGCCGAGGAGCGTGGAGCCGGAAAAAGACAAAGACAGGATCAGGGCTAATTGAAAGAAAGATATGAGTTTCGAACCCGCGGATGACATCTGGAGATTCCTGATCTCGGATTGCGCTAAGGAAGCATCGGTCCTCGGAGCCGGAGAAAAATAGCAAAGAGCTTATCATTTGGAAACGATTTCCACGAGACGCCTGATACAAAACCTTAAATTCAATCGCCGCTGATCTCGAACTGGCACCCCGACCGTGACCGTCTGCCGGTTTGTTTGTCATGTACTTCCACGCTCAGCAAATAGCTACCCGGCACCAGGTTATAGGTGTTGAGGGTAAAGGTTTCGGGCAGGACGTGTCCACGCGGAGGCGGCGGATTACGGTCGAAATTAAGCGTGAGACTGGTGCCGCGCTCGTCGTTCCACCAGGCGAACTTGCCGAATAATTCCTTGAGCTCTGATTTCTGCTCCGCAAGCAGGGTCACTGTCACTCGTTCGCTGAAAGAAAGCCGGGAGTCGTGTGGATCGGGTTGGAGGCCGTAGATTTCGCAGTAGACGTAAATCGGCTCACCGGCTTTGAATTTCAAGCTGGGACGCGGCAGTAGACTTATTCCCTCGCGCCGGTGTACAGGCCTGCTTTCCGCCGGCGAGCCGCCCAAGACTAAGCCGCTGAGTTCCAGTCCATTACCGCGGTAGGGAAACAGCTGGATACTTTTGCGCTGTTCCGCCCGTTTGCCGGGAATATCCAGACGTGCGACCATGACTCGTTCCCCAGGCCCGGACTTTATCCGGTTGACTCCGATCCATACGCTGTCGCCTCCGCTCAAGGCTTTGACCGCCCGGGTGCTGTCCCTGGCTAACTCCCGCCAGGTGCTGTCCAGGACCGCCAGGATGACTCCGGGTGCGTCTGGTGATTTTACTTTGTCGACAGGCGCGGACTGGTAGACCTCGAGCTCGATTTTGCCGTCCTGTCCCAGGAAATTCGTACCGTAGAAATCCTGCTGGAAAACAGGAAGCGGGTCTTTGAAGGATTCGGTTTCCATGGCTTTCTTCATGTCCCCGAGTCCTCGAACCGGAACCGGCCTGAAAACGTAATAATTCATTCCCACGGTGCTTCTCGCATCCCCGATCGTCAATTCCCCGAACGGGAAAAAGACGCCGCCGTAGAACCAGACCTCTTCGTTAAGTCTGGGCATTCTCAAATCTTCCATTATGGGCCGGCTTATCATTTTGGGCGGACCATGCCGCACGTAAAGTAATCCCCGCGGTTCCAGGGCCAGCTCCCGGAGTCTTAACCGGAACAGGTCAGGGTCATAGTTATACGGTGACGAGATATCATCGATCGCCGCGAAAGAGGATAACCGGTACAGGTCTCTCGAGTTAACGAGCTTCGAATATGGGAGCATGATGGAATAACGCCTTTTAGCCTCGCGCAGGCGCTTGTAGTGTTCGACCCGTCTCTCGTTGTAAGGGTCGAGCGGGTCGGGATCCCGCCTGGCCCAGAATACCCGGAAGAAGTCCCGCCACTCTTCGGCGGTTTTAATTTGTCCGGCTTTTATCAATTCTTCCGGCCGAAAAATTGTTTCGGCATCGATCACCAGCGGGAGGAAATCTTCGACCTCTTTGGCTGAGGCAAGAGCCTCCTGGTAAGCGCTTTCAAAACCGGCGGCGTCCTCCCGTACCACCAGGCAACGCGCCCGTAGCAGATAGCGTTCTGTCGGCCGGTAGGATGGATCTTTTCGTTCAAGCCGGTCGAGGGTTTCCAAGGCGGCGTCCACCTTGTCAAGCTTATAATAGAATTGAGCGATATCCAGCAGCCACCCGTTTTTCTCGGGATGGCTGATGATGTAGCTCTCCAGGCATAAGATTGCCTTGCGCAGTTCACTCTTTCGCTTGACGAGAATAGTATCGCACCAGGTTTTGTAGGCTCCTTTGTAAATGGGATCGCGGCAGATCAGCTCCAGCAGCATCTGGGAAGCCACCCCGTAGCCCTTTGGAGTTTCCATCGCCAGGGCGGCCTGGGCTGCGGAGTGATAGGCTTCCAGGAGGTCCGGGTCGAGCTTGATTGCCCGTCGGTACTCTTTTATGGCCTCCCAGTTCTTTCTCGGCAGACTGCGAAGCACTTTTCCCAGACCGCTATGCGCCCTCGCCAGGATATAGTTGTCTTTCGAGTACAAGGCTTTGGTAAAATCCGCCCGTGCACCGTTGCGGTCGCCGGCTTCGAGTCTCAACTGCCCGCGCAGCAAATATGCCTGCCAGGATTCGGGTTGGCTTTCGATAGTTTTGTCCAGCCAGATTCGCAAGCCGGAGGTATCGCCGGGTTCGACAGCCTGATTGACAGTGCTGTCAAGCGGTGCAGGTTCAGATAAAGAATCGGTAAGGGGCTGGGCCGGCAGGCCGGCTGAAACCAGCAGGAAAAATGACAGAGCGGCCGGGCGCATGGTACGCTCCGGGAGAAGCCTATCCTGGAAGAATGGAAAATGATTATCAATTAAATATACATCATCAACCTCCTCACTGTTCAATTTTTTTTCGCCGGTACCATCTTTGCCGGCTACCGGCCGATAGTCCTGCGTATTTCAGCAATGACGAAGTTGCGCAGCTTCTCGACATCGTCGTTGCGGGTGGTGATGAAGAAATCGGTATCGGTGTAGGTGCGGTTGTCCTGGAAGATGCCGTCGAACATCATCTGCTGGCGGTTTCGGATTTCGTCGCGCAAAGCTTCCCAGCGGCCGGGATCTTTGTCTTTGACCAGGTTTTCCAGGGTCTTGAGGTAGCGCACGTCGTCGATCCCCTCCCGGGCCGCTTCCACGGCCAGGGTGCGCACCGGCTCGGCGCCGTCCACCGAGGGATAGACCGCCACCCAGTCGGCGTCGCTCTGGGCCGGGCCAGCCGCATCCTCTCCCCAGCCGCCGAAATCGTTCCAGGGCTCGTCGATGTAATAGTTCCAGCACCAGAACCACATCACTTCGCTTTCGTAATAGGCCGGAATCTGGCCGTAGAGGAAGCGGCACTTGCCGAACGACTGGTCGGCGCAGACGTTGTTGTATGTCCAGAACCTTTTGCCGTGGACCCGGGCGAGGCTCTTGATATACTCGAGGTCCCGGTTGGCCACCATGATGTCGCAGCTTTTCAGCAGTGGCCCTGGGTCTCTCTCCGGCTGGAAGAACACCCCGTAGACCGGGATGTCCGGGAAATTCTTCTTGACCAGGTGGTACTTGTAGGGGTGGTATTCGATGATGTACTTGGTGGGTTCATCGTGGATCAACAGCGCCAGCTCGGGCCAGCCGGCCTTCTTCGCGTGATCGAAAATGATCCGCAGGCCCTCCACCCACAGTCCGTCCCAGCGCGGGTCGGTGAAGTCGGCGATCGTGCACATGCGGCCCTCGAACTGGCGGTTCAGCATCCGCAGCCCGAACGCCTCGGCGAGCCTCATTTCGTAGCGGCCGAGCCAGGAGTTGCCCAGCGAGAGCACCAGCGGCCCACGCATGCCCGCTTCCTGCATGCCCCTCACTATGGCGTCGTAAGCCGTGAAATCCAGGCTGATCCGGCCGTTGTCGTTGGCGATCTTTATTTCGTGCGAGCCCCAGAACCACTGCAGGGCGTCCAGCCCGTAGCGCTTCATGAACTTCCATTCGCCGGGGGCGAACCTGTTCCCGCTCAGGAACGAGCCGAACCGCGGCAGGCCCCGGTCGGTGAGCCGGAAGGGGAGGACTTCCACCTCCAGGGGGACGTCCTGCGTCCGGCTGGCGTTGTCTGTCAGTCGGAGCGCGGCCCGGTAGACCCCGGCCGGAGTGTTTTCGGGCACGGTCACTGTGACCCAGTAGAGGCGGCTGGTGCCGGCCGGCATCGGGTAAGTTCCGGCCGGCCGGACGAAAAGGGGATAGCGCAGATAGCTGAAAGTGGGCCAGGTGTGTTCGACCTTGGGCCGGTACTGCACCGGGTGGAAGAGCACGTCCTCGGCCACTACCGTCCGCGCCAGCCACTCGCTTTCGCTCCCGGCGTTCACCGGCCTGGGCGCTGCCGATATGCCGGCCACCGAAGTCCAGGTGTAGACCGCCAGCGCCCCGCTTTCGATTTCGCCCGGCGTGGCGGCCAGGCGCAAGGTGCCGAGCATTTCCCGGGGCGCGGGCTTACTGTTAGGCAGCACCTCATAGTTGCGGTCGCGAAGATAGGCGGTCCAGCCGCGGCCGAGGTCACCGGTGGAGGGGATCAGGGTGTCGGCCTGAACCGGGAGGAAGCGTTCCACCGCACCGTGGTCCCGCAGGGATTTTTCGTAGTCCGCCGGGATTGGCAGGTCGCCGGCCTGGGCGAAAAGATTGGAACAGAATATAGCGAGACAAAAAGATAGACTCTTATTGAGCATTTCAGATTCCTCATTATTAAAGTTGAAAAATTTCAGATTCCTATTATATTTTTGTAAGAATCTTGGAGAAGAGCGTTAATTATGGATTACTTTATAAAAATCCTTGATGTTATTATCTGGCCCTCTACTGTGATCTTCTTCTTACTTTTTTTTAGAAGAGAATTTTCGAAAATAATTTCTCGATTGTCGACATTGAGATACAGAGATTTTGAAGCATCTTTCAATACCGAGCTAAAGGAAGCGGAGCAAAAGGCAGTAAAGTATTTACCAGAAAGAAAAGAAGTAGAAAGACCAGAAACTTTAAAAGAAAAGTACTCATCCGAATATGAGCAACTAAAACGAATTGCAGATGTTTCCCCAAGGGCGGCTATAATTGAAGCTTGGAGAAGAATTGAAGTAGCGGCAGTGGAGATAGCTAAATCTGCCGGGATTGAAATCCAAAAGGGGAATCCCGTATTCAATATTGTTCGTGAACTAACAAAAAATCAAATATTTTCTGAAGGAGCATACTCATTATACGATAAATTGAGACAACTTAGAAATAAAGCGGCCCATGCTGATGAAATAGCTTTAGAATCCGTTGATACTGATAGATATATAGATTTGGCGCTTGAACTTGAACACGCATTATATCAATCAGAAATAGCTCTTGGTGTATCAAAAGGAACTATACATTTAGACCTTAAATACAATAAGAATTCAAATGATTGACCATATGTAAATAGTTACTGCCACTCGGTGTCGCTTCTAATTCAAAAACGACTATTACTATATACAATTCTTGTATCGCTTCTACTTGGCCAACAGTGGCTTTGACTCAAAGAACTTTATTATTACGGCACGCGTTACCTGATATTTGGGGAAATTGCACAAAGTGTTGTGGCGCTAAAGACTACCATTAATAAATTTTCTAGTTTTTCAATTGAAAGGGCCTAAATAATATGAATAAAAAAAGAGATGAAGATTACCTTGATATATTAAAATTTATATTTAAGACAAAAAATGCAAATATTGACATATTGCATAGGGAAGATTTTGTTCATTATTTTGAGCAGTATAAACTATATATAACATCTGCATATTCAGAAATCTCTCGTTATGATAGCCTAAATAATTACATGCTTAGTTTAACAACAATAATAGCCACTGCCTTAGGTTATTGTCTGATTAATTATTCAAAATATCTTTATTTTGCTTTGGTATTATCATTTGTTGGGCTACTAATTAGTGCGTTATGGCAAGATATAATAGCAAAAATTAAAGATAGAATCGTTATAAAATTTAGAAATATCTTTATAATGGAAATAAAGATGCCTATGCTATGTATTTTATCTGAAATGAAAGAACTTCGAAAAGATCCTGAAGAATACCTCGTTAATGATGATATTCTCTTTACTTTTGCACCAATGGCTGGTTCGGAGGCATATATAAGGGCAATATTTTTTGTATTTTTTTGGATTATATTATTGATTTCGCTAATCATGTCTATTATAAGGATTTATCCAAGATTAAAAATTACAATTATTTATATTTATGAAATATTCAATTCTTTTTAATAAGATGTAGCTAGAGCTTAATGAGTGCACATATTCCTCTACGGTCCACACTTCCCTCAGGTTTGCGAGCCTTAGCAAGATACAAAGACACGTTCAGTTACAAGAACCGGAGGGCTAACCCGGTGTGTATCACTTCCGCCCACAAAAAATAGAACTTAATCCCTCTAATTGAAGGCAAGTTATGGCTAAAAACACTTTTTGTACTTTGAGAAATACCACCGGTAGAAAAACTAATTTATTAAATCTTACCGCCACCCGGTGCCGCTGCCTGCTCCGGCGCCATCCGCCCAGCCCTCGAGCAGGCCATCCTCCCGCACCCGCACCGCGCTAACCCGGCCGATATACTTTCGTTCATTGATTTCGTAGCCCATCGTCTCCAGCGCGGCCCGGGTCTCCCGGCTGAACGTCTCGGGTTCGGCGCTGACTACGTCCGGCAGGTGCTGATGGTGGAAGCGCGGTGCATCCACCGCCTCGCGCACGTTCAGGCCGAAAGCGACTACGTTCAGGAACACCTGCAGCACGCTGGTGATGATAGTGGGCCCGCCGGAAGCGCCCAACACCAGGAACAGCTTTTCCGTGCCGTTGTCTCCCAGCCGGGTGACAATGGTGGGGGTCATGCTGGACAGCATCCGCTTACCGGGAGCTATCGCATTAGCCCGGCCCATCACCAGGCCGGCGATGTTAGGCCGGCCTGGCGCGGCGGTAAAGTCGTCCATTTCATTGTTGAGGAAAAAGCCGCAGCCGGGAACCATGTAGCCGTTGCCGAACCCGCTGTTGAGCGTGGTGGTGACGCTGGCGGCTCCGCCCCACTTGTCCACGATGCAGAAGTGGGTGGTTTGGTCCGGCTCCGGCCGCCCCGGCCCGGCCTGGCGGCTCGACCCGGCCCGGCCGGACGGCATGAGCAGCCGGCGGCCGGCGAGATATTCCGGGGAAAGCAGCCCGGCCACCGGGACATCGACGAAGTCCGGGTCGGCCAGGAAATGGTTGCGGTCGGCGAAAGCCAGGCGTTCGGCCTCCACCAGATGGTTAGCGTAGAGGGCGGAATTACGGCCCACGGCGGCCAGGTCGAACGGTTCCACGAGGCCCAGGATCTGGCCCAGGGTCACGCCTCCCGAACTGGGCGGACCCATGCTGTAGAGCCGGTAACCCTTGTAGTTAACGATTACCGGCGGACGGGGTTTGGCCCGGTAGCGGGCCAGGTCATCGCGGGTGATCAGTCCGCCGCCCTGCTGCATGAAATTGTGGAGGCTGTCCGCCACCCAGCCCCGGTAGAATCCATCCCGGCCGCGACCGGCTATTTCGCGCAGGACCCGGGCCAGGTCCGGCTGATGGAAAATTTCGCCGGTGCGGAGCGGGCGACCCCCCGGATAGAGCAGCGCCGCGGTGGAGGGGATAGCGGCCAGCCTTTCCCGGTCCTCGGCCAGGCCCTCGGCCAGCTCCGGATACACCGGAAAGCCTTCCTCGGCCAGACGGATTGCCGGAGCAAGCACCCGGCGCAGGGAAAGCTTTCCGCCGCCGAAACGCTCGAAGGTCTCGAGCATCCCGGCCACGCTGGCCGGCACTCCGCTGGCCAGCAAGCTGCGGGTGGAGAGCTCGGGCACCGGCTCCCCATCCGGCCCCAGGAACAAGTTCGCTGTGGCGGCTTGTGGGGCGGTCTCGCGGTAGTCGAGCGTACTGACCGCGCCCTCGGCGGAACGAAAGACCAGGAAGCCTCCGCCGCCGAGATTGCCGGCAGCGGGGTAGGTCACTGCCAGGGCGAAGCCCACTGCCACGGCTGCATCCGCAGCGTTGCCGCCCGCTTCCAGGATTTCGAACCCGGCGGCGGTAGCGTGAACCTCGGCGCTGGCCACCATCCCCTCCGTGCCGATGTCCGGCGTATGGCGGCCGGAAAGACCGGCGGCGAAAGTTAGGGCGAGCGATCCGGCGAGAAACGGGGCGGCGAGCAGGTGTCGGTAAGTCATGGCTTCAGTCTCGTGGAATTCATAGATGCTATGCTTCGATGGACAGGCAGGGGCGGTTTGCGAACCGCCCCTACAGCAATTTTATCCTCTCCCTCAGAGGGGACACAGGGGTGTGTCAGCCTTTTCAGCCGAATACGAGATTCGTATGAAACTGCTTCATCTCGAACAATATTTCTTATCAATCGAAAAGAAATCCGGTAATCTCCCGCGCCGGGACCTGGGCCTCGAGCAGGCTGGACTGACTTTCACGCTTCACTGTAAAGGCGATTTCACCGGTCAGGCAGCGGCAGGGAGAAATCGTATCCACCCGGACCCTGACCTTGCGGGTCGAACGGGAGTAGTTGACTGCCGAAACCAGCACTCCCCGGCCGTGGCTGATCGTGACGTCCACCTGGGGGCTTTTGGCGAGCACCGCGCAGGAGTTGTCGAGCCGGGGGGTGAGGAAGCGGTCGATGGTCTTTTTCAGGCGCTCGTTTTCGATGTCGTGGCCGAAAAAAGTCGGCAGGTAGAGGGTGCGGCTGGTGAGGGCGTGCTGCGGGTGGCCCGCGCCGGTCAGGGGCGTTTCGGCGCTCCCGGACAGCTCGATCACGCAGAAACGCTCCGCCGCGCAATGTTCGATATCGGGGTAGGGCGAAAGGAAGTCGAGCTCGCGGTAGCCGAATAGAGCGGCCAGGCCGCCGGGAGCGGTCTCGTAGGCGAAGCCCTCCTGGTCGATTATGGCGAACCTGCCATCGGCGATAACGCTCCCTCCCCCCTCGATAAAAGCGGCCAGCCGGGCCGCCTCCCCGGCAGACAACAGGGCCAGGGACGGCAGGATCAGGACTTTCAAATGCGAGGCATGGGATTCGCCCACATCCTCCGGCCGGAGCACCAGGGGCGTGATCCCGCGATTGAAAAGATAGCGGTACCAGCCGGCGAACGAATCGCGGTAGAAGCCGCTTTTTTCATCGGGCAGGATCAGGTCGGTGAAAGTGTCGCAGGGGAAGCTGTAGACCAGCCCGACGCCGGAATCGAAAATCCTGCGGCCGGAGAAGACCTCGGGATTCCGGTTGACCACCGCCGCCACCTGGGCGGCCTGCCGCGAGCGGTCGTTGGGGGTGCCGTCCTGGCGGGTGAGGCCGCGGCCGGTGACCTGGAAGCCCCGGCTGAACGGCCGCCACTTCCAGTACACCAGCGCCTCGATCCCGTGCATGAAGGCCTGCCAGGTCCACAGTTTCAACTCGTCGAACACCGAGGAGTTCCGGGCCAGGGCGGTCTGGTTGTGGGTTTGCAGCTCGGAGACGAACACGGGCCGGCCGCCAGAGGCACAGCGGCCGGCGTTGTAAATCTGCGCGATCGGGCAGGGGTCGCTGGCGATATGCACGTCCCAGCTCTGGGGGTATACGCTCAGCCCGAAATAGTCCACCGCCCCGGCCACTTTCCAGTCATCGTTGCCAAGCACGTAGTTGTCGAAACAGGTCATCGACCAGGAGCTGTCCGCGAGCACCGGGTGAAGTGGGTCCACGCTGCGGACTACATCGGCCCAGCGTTTCACCAGGGTGGCCAGCGTATCCGCGCGGAAGGTGATGAAGTCGAGCTGGGGCAGGAGCGAGCTCCATTTCGAGTAGGCGTATTCGAAGTTGTCCAGGCGCACCTGCGAAAAGTCGGTGTAGAAGCGGCCCCAGACCCGGTTCAGCTCGCGCACCGTGACGTACTTATCGGCCAGCCAGCGCTGGAAGGCCTCGAGGTTCCAGCGGTCGGTGGAGCGGAAGTTCACCTCGTTGAACAGGTCGTAGCCGAAAAGGGCCGGATGGCCGCGGAAGTGCCCGGCCACCTCGGCCACGTAGCCGCAGATCAGCCGGTCGACTTCCGGGTGGAGGTAGTTGATCCAATGCTTGCCGGTATCGTCGACACTGAAATATTCGGCCTTGAACAGATAGTCCGGCATGAACTGGAAAGCCGGGTTCTGTCCCTCCAGCTCGAGGATCGCGGCCAGGCCGAGTTCGGCGCAGGAGTCCATCACGCGGTCTATCGAGTCGAAAGCGATGGCCACGCCGTCGGCTGAATCCCAGCGGCTCAGCGGCGGCCAGAGCACCACCAGTTTCAGCCCCATTTCGGCGATGTTTTCCAGGTCAGCTCGGCGCTGTTTTTCGGTCTGATGGGGCTCGACCAGGTAGACCGTGCCGAGAAGCGGGCGGTCGAGTTTCAGCATGAAAGACTCCGGGCAGGGGTAGCGGTTCGGCAATGCTAAAAGATTAAGCGAGGGCCGGCCCGGTGTCAACGCAAAGGGCGGATAGTGCGAGGCTGGGGTTGATTTTCACCGGCCGGGGTTGTAAGGTATTTTCGCGGATAAACTGAAAATGAACTTTTCCACGGGGGAGAGGCGGAAATGAGACTGGCGATGATCGAATCCGGGGGCCGCATCCACCCGGCGGCGCTCAGGCCGGACGGCAGCCTGGTGGACCTGAAGGCCGGCGGACTGACCCACTACGACGACCTGGAGAAGTACATGGAAGAGGGAGAGCCGGCGCTGCGGGAAGCGGCGGCCGCGGCCGCAGGCAGGCGCCGGTCGGTCAAGGACTTCAGGCTCCTCTGCCCGCTCGTCCGGCCGGAAAAGATCATGTGTATCGGCCGTAATTACGCGGACCACGCCAAAGAGCTGGGCCACGACCTGCCCGAACGGCCGGTGCTGTTCGCCAAGTACCGCAACGCCCTGGCCGGCCCGGGTGAAAGTATCCCGCTGCCGGGTGTGAGCCGGCAGGTGGACTACGAGGCTGAGCTGGCGGTGGTGATCGGAAAGGTCTGTAAAGATGTAAGCGAAAAAGAGGCCCTGGACTATGTGTTCGGCTACACCTGCGCCAATGACCTCACCATGCGCGACGCCCAGAAAGAAGACGGCCAGTGGACCCGGGCCAAAAGCCCGGACAAGTTCTGCCCGCTGGGCCCCTGGATCGTCACCCGGGACGAGATCGCCGACCCGCAGGACCTGGTGATCAGGCTGGAGCTCAACGGCGCGACGATGCAGGAATCGAACACCCGGCAGATGGTGTTCGGGGTGGCCGGGCTGGTGAGCTACCTGTCGGCCACGATGACTCTCCGGCCCGGAGACCTGCTGTTGACCGGCACTCCGCCGGGCGTGGGCGCCGGCCGCGATCCGCAGGTTTTCCTGAAGCCGGGGGACAGGCTATGCGTGGAAATCAGCGGGATAGGGGCGCTCGAAAACACAATCGCCTGACTTGGTGCAATCTCCAAGAGTGATTTGACCCGGATTAGTGCAATTTATGATGAATCCCGTAGGGGCGGACCCCCATAAGCGCTAAGTTGTTTTTGTTGACATATGTTGAATTATACCATAAACTTCCATCAAACTCAAGATGGAGGTTTAAAAAATATGGAGGACTGGCCGATCTTGTTATCCTTTTTCCCGAGAAATTGGGTTGAAATGGCCTCGGCCACTGATTCGCTCAAGGGCCTGCGGAAAGACAAAGACGTGGAAAACTACCTGAGAACCCTGCTGATCCACGTCGGGCCCGGTTATTCCCTGCGGGAGACCGTGACCAGAGCAAAGCTGGCCGGCCTTGCCGATCTTTCCGACGTCGCACTTTTGGGACGCCTCCGGAAAGCGAAAGACTGGCTTCATAGTATGTGCGTCGCCCTGTTTGAAGAAAAGGGTCTCACATTTAACATGAAATGCGGATTCGAAGCCAGGCTTTTCGATGCCACCATTGTTAAGGAGCCGGGCAGGACCGGCAGTCAATGGAGAATACATTACAGTGTCAAGGTTCCGTCTTTAAGCTGCGACTATCTTAAGATCACGGAAGCTAAAGGCCGGGGGACCGGCGAGTCTTTCTTCCAATATTCGATAAAGAAGGGTGACTACATCGTTGCCGACAGAGGTTACGCAAGAGCTCCCGGGATACATCACGTGTCGTCGAGGAGCGCATATGTTACGGTCAGGGTGAATACAGGTGCTCTTCCAATCCTGGATCAAGATGGCCGCCAGTTTGCGTTGCTGGAGAACATCTCGACTTTGCAAGCTCCTGGCGCTATAAGCGATTGGAAGGTGCTGATTCCCGGCCGTAACAACGCAATCGTCGAGGGCAGGCTCTGCGCCGTCCGAAAAAGCAACGGGGCGATAAAGCTTGCCCATGAAAAACTCTATAGATACGCACAGAAACATGGTCATGCGATTAAGCCTGAGACTTTGGAATATGCAAAATATGTGGCCGTATTTACGAACTATCCCGAAGATTCTTTTTCGTCCGCCGAGGTCCTCGAGTGGTATCGGGTCAGGTGGCAGATTGAACTGGTTTTCAAGAGGTTCAAGTCCATCGCTCAACTGGGCCATCTGCCCAAATACAGCGACGATAGCTCTAAGGCGTGGCTGTACGGAAAACTGTTCGTCGCTCTTTTGACCGAAAAAATTATCGAGTATGCAACTTCTGTTTCCCCCTGGGGATACATGCTTACCGAGTACCCAACACCGAAGCGCTTGGCGTGAATTCAGCTTTGTATTCGAGCAGGTCAAACGAACGATTGTGCCGGACCTTCCGTTAAACAGCCTAATTTCCAACTGGAGCGAAATAATAAAATTGCTTGCAGAGCGCCCACGGAAACGTAACGCACAGATAAATAAACATGTTAGGAATGTTACAACAACTTAGCGCTTATGGG
>JAZDIG010000007.1:0-5506 GCA_043805105.1 Candidatus Glassiibacteriota bacterium
GAGTGCGGAACCTTGCGCAGAAGCGACTCCTGCTTTTCTCCGTAAGCCTCGGCTGCCGGAATGGTGAAGGCCTTTTTCTCGTTGAGCTTCATGCCGATCACCGCCTGGTCGAAACCGGGAATCACTTCTCCACGTCCAGCCTCGAATTCGAACGGTCCGCGTCCGGCGCTGGAATCGAAAACAGTGCCATCGGCAAGCGTGCCTCGGTAGTTGAGCGAGATCTTGCTGCCGACAGCGACTACCTTTTCAGTTTCTTTGTTTTCACTGCCGGTCAACTTGGAATAAAGCTTCAGATAAGCTGTGACAGCCTTATCGACTACATTATTTTCTCCGCAGGACATACTTGGCAGCGCCAAAAAGAAAATCGTCGCCACGACTGCCAGGGTGAAGCCAGAGGCAGCAATGGAATTTCCCCTCGACATTATTGTCTCCATTCCAGGCCTGGCGGCCTATATGCTGGTTTCTGCCATCCGGCTGGGCCGAACTGGACTGACGAATCAACCGGAAATACGAAAACTATAAGCTATTAGGACAGACCTTAAGTGTCAAGATGCTTCCTGAGAGTTTATTAATTGTTGCTAAAGACGGTTCCGGTATGTAATAATGGACGCCTGACAATAAAACCGAGGAGGACTTCATGGCTGGCCGGAAAGTGACCGTAGTGGCCCGGTTGACGGCGAAAAAGGGAAAGGAAAAAGAAACCGAAAATGCCCTGCTGGCGCTCGTGGCACCCACCAGGCGGGAAGCCGGTTGTCTCAACTACGACCTGCACCGGGGATTCGACGATCGCTGTCGGTTTCTCATCCACGAAAATTGGGAAAAAGGCGAGGACCTGGACCGCCACCTCGGCCAGGCTCACGTCAGGAAATTCCTGGCCCTCGCCCAGAAACTGCTGGACGGTGAGCCGGAAATCACTTTCTGGGAAGAATTCAGCCCGAAATAGGTGACACGCCCTGGAGAAGGTTGCCACTGATGGAGGACAAGGGTAAAAGAAAGCCGCTGCGCATAGTCAACAGCGCGGCTCCCATCCGGATCTGCGACAACGGCGGCTGGACCGACACGTGGTTCGCCGGGCACGGCAAGATCTTCAACATCGGGGTCTACCCGATAGTGGAGGTGCAGATCGAGGTTTACCCGGCCGGGGAAGTCGAAGACCGGATCGTGGTGCACGCGGAAAACTTCGGCGAGCGCTACGCAGTGCAGGCCGACAGCCGGGACTGGGACCGTCATCCGCTCCTGGAGGCGACGATCAGGAGGATGAAAGTGCCCCGGGAGTACGCCATCGAGGCAACGATATTCAGCGAGGCGCCCAGCGGAGCCTCCACCGGCACCTCGGCCGCCGTCACCGTGGCCCTGGTCGGCGCCCTCGATTGGCTCACCCCCGGACGGCTGTCCCCTCATCAGGTGGCCTATACCGCCCATGCGGTGGAGACCGAAATGCTGGGCCTGCAGTGTGGCATCCAGGACCAGTTCTGCAGCACTTTCGGTGGGATCAATTTCATCGAGATGTTCCAATACCCCTACGCCTCGGTATCCCAGATCCGCGTGCCGGATTCGATCTGGTGGGAGCTGGAAAGACGTCTGGTCCTGGTCTTTCTCGGCCGCTCTCACCGTTCATCGCTGATCCACGAACAGGTAATAGCGGGGCTTGAAAACGAGGGGCCGGATTGCCGGAAGCTGGAGGACCTGCGCCAGACCGCGGAACGCTCGCGCGATGCGGTCTACCGTGGGGACTTCGGGGAGCTGGGCCGGGCGATGATCGAAAATACCCTGGCCCAGGAGCGCCTTCATCCGGCCCTGATCAGCGCGGATGCACATCGGGTGATCGAAATCGCCCGCGGACACGGAGCGATCGGCTGGAAGATAAACGGCGCCGGTGGGGAGGGAGGCTCGGTCACCCTGCTCTCTGGGCCCGGCAGTTACACCCGGCGCACGATGATCCGCGAAATCGAGGCCGAAAACAAGCTGTTCCGCAACATCCCTATTTCCCTCAGCCGGTTCGGCCTGCGTATCTGGCAGCAGGAGGCGGCCGAAAATTGATCCACCGCACGGTCAGCTTTTCAGGGATTTGACCGCCTCGACCGCGTACCTGGCATCCAGCAGAGGCTGGTCGGCGTATTTGGGGAACATGCCCACCACTACGCAGTCAGTCGGCTTGATCTGCGAAAAAGCCCAGCGGAAAGCCTCCTTCACGTCCTCCTGGGTGCTGCACTTGCGCCCGGCTGCCAGGACCTTGTAGGCCAGGCACTGACGGCTGGTGCGGCGGATGAAATCGCAGAACAGCGGCGGATCGTCCGGGTGGAAGATTTCTTCGTTGAACTTGAACTGCCCCGGGATGAATTCGCCCGGCTGAACTTTCCGGGTGGTCAGGTTGTAGAAAGGCACCATGTAGAAGTCGAGGTCCCAGCCCTTTTCCTCGACGTAATGCAGTACCTCGGGGATGTGTGAAGCGAAGCCCACCTGCATGCCGGCGTCGCGCATGGTCTTGAGGTAGTCCCGGGCCTTGTCGATCTCGCCGGCCAGCCACAGCCGGTCGCTCATGCTGCCGTGGAAATAGACCCCGATCGCGCCGAATTCGGCCAGGATGCGGATGTTCTGATGTATGTCCTGCATCTCGCTGGCGGTCTGCGCGATAAATTGCAGCTTGCCGCCGGAGCGCCGGAAGAGTTCGACCCAGTACATGATCCGGTGGAAGTCGCCCCTGGCCTGAAGGGTGTTGATACCCACCTGTTCGCAGCGCCCAAGAGTTTGCACCACCTGTTCCGGGGTGAAATAATCCGCCATGTCCCGGTTCCATTCGTTGGAAAAATGGCTGTTTGCGACGAACGGGTTTCCGCCTACAATCAGCCGGGTGATCCGGTGCGGCCCGAATTGGACAGTGGGCAGGGATTCGGGAGCTTTTTCCAGGATCGGAGCAGAGGATTCCTGCGCCCCGGCTATGCCGGAAAGGGCCATGCCGGACAGGGCGCCCAGGCCCAGCTCCCTGACAAACTGGCGGCGGCTGGTCATAAAAAACCTCCTGAAACGGTATTCACACCGGGATTTCGAAGATTCCTGATCCAAGGATATAATCGCACTTTGTTAAAGTCGTGTCAATTGTTTAAGGAGACTGGAGGGAAAAAGTTACAAAAGACAGTGACAAGTGACAAAGTAAAGGCACAAGGCACAGAGTTTAAAGACAGGCACTGCGGGACTGAGGAACAAAAGGCAGTGGAAGAGTGACAAAGTTACAAAAAGGGCGGATTGAACAACATTTTTACCACTGAATACTAACTTCCGACTACAGGGAGAGGTGTGGCGGAGCCTTCTGGCTTCCGGCGGAGCGGGGGGAGGGGCAAAAAAAAGACCCAAGCTGGAGAGCCAAGACCATTTTGTATTTTTGAGGAACCGGCCGGGTTTTCGCAGTCCCCGATTTACCGCCAGGGCAGGACGTCCACTCCGGTCGCTGGGTTCCCACCTTGGAGTTTGTCTTGGTCCAAGACTGTGGGTCTTTTATATCGCATGTTGTTGAATTCAAAGATCGGCTGCCTGCCAGAGGCGGTTACATACTTTAGCAAACTGCGTGCCAGAAGCTTTTTCAGGCGGTTAAAAAATCAGTTGCGAGTTAACCTCAGAAAATTTCCGGACTTTCCCGGCTCGGGAATAACCGGTGATCGAGCGGCAAAATAAATCCGGCGGAAGATGGGTCAAAACGCACCTTCCGCCGGAACAGTCCGCCCGGATCCGCACCGGCGGATTCAGCCGGAGGAGCCGGCAGCGGCAAAAACTTCCGGCAGGCCGGCCTGCACCTGGAATTGATCGATCACCGGTTCACTGGACTGTCTCGTCCGAAAAAACAAGCTCGCCGAAACGCTGCGGATCGTGGAAAGTCCGGCCCGAAACCGGGCTCCAGGCCTGGCCTTGGGCGGGCTTGCCGGCGCCCTCGGGCATGTCGATCCGGAAGAGGTTGGCCCGCCAGCGGTCGCCGTCTTTGGGCGGGTTGTTGGCCGCGGTGAAGATGTCGGTCAAGGGCAGGGCCAGCTCCACGCTCCAGAGCTGGTCCTTGTCCGAGGGGTCGTTGACCGTGCCGACGTTGTGCACGGCCCAGCGCAGGCCCAGGCTGTTCCAGGTGAGGATGCCAGTCAGCTTGGCCTGGCCGTCCTTGAATTCGCGGTTCAGGATGAAGCCGTCCCAGAGGGTGCCCAGCGGGTTGACTTCCAGCTCCACGTAAGTCTTGCCGTCCCCGTCCGGGTCGATGAACACCTCCACCACTTCCTCGTTGTAGAGCGGCTGGTCGCGCACGGTCATGGTCGACCAGATATTGCTGTCCTGGCATTCCCAGGAAAAGTAGATGTAGTAGTTGTCCCAGAGGATGCGCACGGTGGTGGCCTGGGCCGCCGGGCCTCCGTTCTTGCCCGAAAGCTTCACGGTGGGCGCCTGTTTCCAGGCCTCTTCGTCCAGCCGGCCATCGACGTTGATCGCCTCGGCCGTCCTTTTCACGGTGTAGCGGTAATCCGAGGCCGTTGCCGGCCGGGGCGTAATCGCCTGTATTCCAAGGATAAGCGTCACAACGCACGATGTGCTTAAGACGGACGGCCACTCGTTCATTTCGATGCCTCCGGCGACAGGAACCAGGACTGGATGGATACATTCGATTAGAAACTGGATTGCCATAGACAATTTTGCACCCTGGAGTAGAAAACTCAAGACCGGCGGTCGTTACGATCGATAAACGCGTTTGAAAGTTGCCGCTGACAGCGAATTTCCCTAAATTTCGGGGATTCAGCCGGAAAGGAGACAAAGGAGATGACAGTTTTGCGTTCGAGCTGCCTGAGCCTGGTGTGCTGGCCGCTGGTTGCGCTGTGGAGGCTTCTGACTTTCCTGCTGGAGCTGGCGGGACGGCTGGTCCTGGCGGTGGTGGCCCTGGTGGTCTTGGTTGCCGGCACGCTGCTGACACTCACCGTGGCCGGCGCAGTCCTGGGCATTCCACTTATAATTGTCGGCGTCCTGCTCCTGGTTCGCAGTATCTTCTGACTGTAGCTCGAGGATCAGCGGCGCTTGGTTGGATTTTAAACTGGAAAAAATTGTCTTGATTAGCTCGGCCATCCCGGGTAAATTTTCCGCCGTACTGGTAAATTCATACAGGAGAAAAACCGATGTCTGCTGCCGGAGGTAACTTTTTGAGATCGTTATCCCGGAGCCTTTTCCTGCCCGCACTGGTTGCCCTGGGGCTTGCCGGCTGTTCACGGCAACCCGGCGGCACTTCCGGGACCGGGAATGTGGACTGGCCGGTTTACGGCGGCGACCTGCAGGGGACGCGTTATTCCGCCCTGGACCAGATAAACCGCGAAAACGTGGGACGACTGGAGCCGGCCTGGGTTCTTTCCACCGGCGACCGGCGCGATGATCCGCCATCGACTATCGAATGTAACCCGATCGTGGTTAATGGAACCATGTACCTGACCTCGGCGTTCATCCGGGTGTTTGCCGTGGACCCGGAAAATGGCGCGGTGCGCTGGGTGTTCGA
>JAZDIG010000008.1:0-4500 GCA_043805105.1 Candidatus Glassiibacteriota bacterium
ACGCGCGGCAAGCGCGGCTGCCTGGTCTGGGAGAACGGTGGGCTGGTGGAGGTGCCGGCGGTTTTCATCACCGGCCCGGTGGACCCGGTAGGCGCGGGCGACACGCTGCTGGCCGGCCTCGCCGCCGGTCTCGCTGCCGGCCTGGCCGTTGCCGATGCCGCCATGCTCGGCAACTGGGCGGCCAGTGTCACCGTCACCAAGCTGAAACAGACCGGCACCGCCACTCCCGAAGAGATCCGCTCCCGCATGAACAACTCGCGCCTGGTCTTCCGCCCCGACCTGGCTGTCGACCTGCGCAAGGCGTGCTACCTGGCCGGCACCCGGATCGAGATCGTCAACCCGGAGATCGTGCGGGGACGGATCGGGCAGGTGATTTTCGACCACGACGGCACTGTCTCGATCCTGCGGCAGGGCTGGGAGCCGATCATGGAAGAAGTGATGCTGGAGATGATTTTCGGCGAGGCCTACGACAGCGTGCCGGGGTCCGAGTTTTTCCGGGTCAGGGGCCGCGTGGCCGAATATATCGACCAGAGCACCGGGATCCAGACTATTCAACAGATGCAGGCCCTGGCCGACATGGTGGCCGAATTCGGCTACGTGCCCCGGGAAAAAATTCTGGATGCCGCCGGCTACAAGGAGATTTTCAACGAGAGGCTGCTGAAAATGGTCCACGAGCGGATCGCCCGGCTGGACGAGGGTGAATTGGTCGAGGACGACTTTATCCTGAAAGGCGTCCTGGAGTTCATGAGAGCGCTCAAGGAGCGCACCGGCGCGGTCTTCTACCTCGCCAGCGGCACCGACCAGCAGGATGTGGAAATCGAGGCCGGCCGGCTGGGGTATGCCGGCCTGTTCGACGGCGGCGTTTACGGAGCGGTGGGCGATATCGATAAATTCAGCAAGAAGAAGCTGATGGCTCGGATTATCGCCGACCACGGCCTGGAAGGCCCCGAGCTCTGCACCTTCGGCGACGGCCCTGTGGAAATTTCCGAATGCAAGCGCAACGGCGGCATTGCGGTGGGCGTGGCCAGCGACGAGCTGCGGCGCTGGGGGCTCAACCCCGCCAAGCGGGAGCGGCTGGTGAAGGCCGGGGCGGACTTGATCGTGGCGGACTTCACCCAGGGGGAAAAGTTGCTTGACTGGCTGATGGGCGGGTGATTCTGAGTGTGGAAGCTAATTGATTTAAACCGGACGGGCAAAGGCCCGTCTTTTTTATTTTCCCCCGGCGCCCGGACTCTTTGTGCTGTCGGCCGGGGCCGAAGTGGAATCCGGGGTTGGAGCCGGCGTAGCCGGCGCAGGAGTGGAATCCGGAGCCGGCGCGCTGGCCGGAGCGGGAGCTGCCGGAGTTTCCGAGGTTCCAGGGCTGGCGTTCTGGGGCTGTGCTGCTCCGCCTGCCCCGGAGTCGGGCGGTGGGCTGACTGCGGCGCTGTCGGCCGGGACTGCTTGGATCGGCTGACTGCCGGTGGAATCTGCGGGGGGGACTGCCGTCTTAGCGGAGCTGCCGCTCGTGTCTGCGGCCTGGGTCCCGGCGCCGGGCGCCGCAGTCGAATCTCCCTTTACCTCGCTGGCGGAGGCGGCCTGGGACATGGCTTTGGCTCCGGCGCTGGTATCTCCAGCCGCGGCTTTGGGACCGGCCGCTGCCGCCTTGGGCGGCGCCTTTGGCGGTTCCGGCCTGGGGGGAGGAGCGGTCAGGCGGGTGACCAGCATCCTGCCCAGCGAATCCGGCAGAATTCCGGCGTGGACGAATCGGTAATTCACCAGCCGTTTCGGCTGGTTGGGCTTTCCCGCCGGATAGAGCCTGATCCGGCAGACCGCAGTATCACCGGTGCTGTCGCGGGCCAGGCCGGCGGAAAGAACCAGATAGCCGGGGCTGAAAATTTTTTCGAACGCTTCGCTGATATCGCGGTCCGGGGGAACCGGCCGGGTCGCTTCCCCCGGTACTCTTACCTGGGCCAGGCTGTCCCCTTTGGCAGCGCTGCCCGCCGTTGCGGCCTCAGACAGCGAATCCCGGGCGAGACTGTCGCCGAGCGTGCTGTCCGGTTTGGCCATTGCCGAGTCGACGTTTCCCGCGGAGGACACGGCCTCACTTTCAGTGGGGAACAGGATGTCTTCCGTGACCGTAGCGCCGGCTTCCTCCAACGCCCGCTCGATCTGCTTCTGCAGCAATTCGCTCTCCTGCGGATCGCCGGTCAGGCTGTCGAACGCCACCCGCACGGCGAATTCCTTGCCCGCCACCACCAGCGGGGAATAACCGCTGGTGTCGGTGATTTCCGGCGCGATACCGATCCTTTTTTTGAATTCTTCCAACAGCATGTTCTTGTCTTTGACGTCTGGTTCGTAGAGGGCCAGCGATTGTTCAGTGCGTGCCTTCCTCAGCACCGGATTGAAAGGCACTTCCGGCAGCGTGTCCAGCGGCTGTTCGAAATAAAACCGCTTATAGAAACCGGTGGGATGCATCCGGCAGTAGAAAGTCATAGTTCCGTCATAATAGAAGAACTGGAAATCGGGCGGCAGCGGACTGGTGAAACTGGTTTCCAGGGCGGTGCGCTCGATCAGGTAGGCCAGGTAGCGATAGCGGGGCGACACTGGTTTGAAATACCTGAGCCGGCCTTCGCTGTCCACGCGGAAGCTGAAAGTAACCACGGAGGCGGCCGTATCGATTGCGAACTCGCGGCGCGGCAGGCCCTCTTTCACCCGCTTCTCGATCGCCTTGGCCAGATTGCCGGCCATCGTCTCGGAGTATTCTTTCCAGCCCCATTCGGTATTTGCCGGCTGGACCGTCACTCTCAGAAAATCCTCCTGGGCGTACAGGGATACACAGGCCAGGAGGGCGATGGTCGCGAACAGCCGGGAGGTTATCGTCATGGCAGCTTTCACGGTATCGGCTAAGTGGTTAAGTTACGGCAGGATCGAGGCAAATTTAGGCCGTCACGTAAGTCTTGTCAACAGATCGCAGCCGGCTTATTATTACGTCCTCGTATCCGCCGAGGTGCGGGCTGCATCCTGTAAATTGATACGGAAGACCCGCTGAATTGTTCCAGTCCCGGCGGTCGGGAGTTGCCACCGGGTATCAGACAAGTGAGAAATTACGGAGAGGGGACGATGGCCGGCAGACTGATCCGGGGAATAGTTCTCGCGGCTGTCCCTGCCCTGTTTGCCATCCACGACGGCCATGGAGAGGATGTGAAGAAAGCCACCGAGCGAAGCGAGATCGACGGGCGCTACAAATGGCGCCTGGAGGACATTTACACCACTGATGAGGCCTGGGAAAAGGATTTCAAGACCGTTGAGGAGAAGATCCCGGAGCTGGAAGCCTGGCGCGGGAAGCTGGCGGAATCAGCCGACAACCTGCTGGCCGTGATGCGCCTGCAGGACTCGCTCGGGCTGCATCTCGGCAAGCTCGTCGTCTATTCCAACATGCGCCGGGACGAGGACACCAGCCGAGACACCTACCAGTCGCTGGCCGACCGGGCCTCCTCGCTTTCCACGCGCTATTCGGCCGCCGCCTCCTGGGTCATCCCGGAAATTCTCACCATCCCGGAAGACAGGCTCCGGCTGTGGCTGGAGCAGGCGGACGGCCTGGCCCTCTATCGTCACCGTCTCAATGACGTCCTGCGCACCAGGAAGCACACTCTGAGCCCCGGGGAGGAGAAAATCCTGGCGCTTTCGGGTGAGGTGACCCGCATGCCTCGCACCATTTTCAGCATGCTGGACAACGCCGACATCCGCTATCCTTCGATTAGGGACGAAAACGGCCAAGAGATCGAGCTGACCAAGGCGCGCTACAGCAAGATTCTCGACAGCGGCGGGCGCGAGCTGCGTAAGCGCGCCTTCGAGGCGTTCTACGGCACTTACGGCAAATACGAAAACACCCTGGCGGCGCTCCTGGCTGCGATCGTGAAAAGGGACATTTTCTACTCCCAGGCCCGGAGTTACGACTCGAGCCTCGAAGCCGCTCTGGACGCCGATGCCATCCCGGTCGAGGTCTACGACAACGTGGTAGCCTCGATCGGCAATAACCTCGCCCCCCTGCACCGCTACGTCGCGCTGCGCAAGAAAGTGCTGGGTCTGGACGAGGTACACCCCTACGACCTTTACACGCCCCTGTTCCAGGAAGTGTCGAGGGAGTACGAATACGACACGGCGGTCAAGCTTGTGCTGGAGGCGCTGGAGCCGATGGGCGAAACTTACGTCCAGGCCGCCCGGCAAGGCTTCGAATCGCACTGGGTCGATGTTTACGAAACCCGCGGCAAGCGCAGCGGCGGCTACTCCTGGGGCGGCTACGGCACCCATCCCTACATCCTGCTCAACTATAACGGCACCCTGGGCGAGGTGTTCACCGTGGCTCACGAAATGGGCCATGCCCTGCACAGCCACTTTACCTGGAGCACGCAGCCGCCGGTCTACGGAGATTACACGATCTTTGTGGCCGAGGTGGCCTCCACGGCCAATGAAAACCTGCTGATCGACCACCTGCTGGATATCACTCCCGACCGCCTGGAA
>JAZDIG010000009.1:0-8542 GCA_043805105.1 Candidatus Glassiibacteriota bacterium
GGAGCGGGGCGAGACCGCCAGCCGCGAGCTGGCCGAGGACCTGCAGGACAAAATCGCCAAGCTGGGGCCGGTGAACGTGCTCTCCCTCGAGGAATACGACCGCGAAAAAGAACGCCTCGATTTCCTGGAGCGTCAGCGCGATGACCTGGTTTCGGCCCGCAACAGCCTGCTGCGGCTGATCGAGGAGATCAACAAGACCGCCCGGGAGCGCTTCCTGGACACTTTCCGCCAGGTGCAGGACAACTTCCAGGACATTTTCAGCTCGCTGTTCGAGGGCGGCACCGCGCATGTCAGCCTGGCCGATGAAAATGACCCACTGGAAAGCCCGATCGAGGTGATCGCCCGGCCGCGGGGCAAGAAGATGCTGGGCCTGGGACTGCTCTCAGGCGGCGAAAAAGCCCTCACCGCCCTGGCCCTGCTCTTTGCCATCTACACGGTCAAGCCCTCGCCGTTCTGCATCCTCGACGAGGCGGACGCCCCCCTGGACGACGCCAACATCGACCGCTTCCTGACCATTATCCGCCGATACGCGCGCTCCACCCAGTTTGTCATGGTCACCCACAACAAGCGCACCATGGAGAGCGCCGACTGCCTGTATGGGGTCACCATGCAGGAGCTTGGCGTTTCGAAGGTGGTATCCGTGCAACTAAATCAGGTGGGTGAAAACGGCCGGATCGAGCTGGCTGAGGAAGTTCCCGCCGAAGTGAAGTGAAGTATCGTACGGGCGAGTTTGAAACCCGCCGCTGCCTCCCTCAAAACCTCCCAAATCACTCGGGCAAGTGAGGTAAATCAGTTTCACAGCTCGCCGGTCCAGCGGTCGCGGTTCGCCCAGTATGGGCACTGCGGGCAGACCTGGCCCTCTGGGTAGTCAATACCCTCTTCATGCGGGCAGCCGATAATGTAGCCGGTCATGACCACTGATTTCACGCCGTTCCGCCTGAGGAACTCGAGAATTTCCGTTTCGATTGCGCGATCGAACCGCACGTCGGAATCCTTGGCGAACCAGCGTTCGAGCGGGTCCGACTCGGCGTCCTCGTATACCACGATACCCACCGCGACTTTCGTTGCGCGCATGTTGTCCGGCCCGTAATATGCGATAGTGCCGATGGGATAGCCTCGGAAGCCCCTTCGGGCTTTCTTTTTAAGCAGCGACGGTGAAAGGCGTTTGAATTTCATTTGGCCAATTTTTTAAGCAACCAATTTTGAAAAAAATAGGATTATTCTGCTATTGAATACTCTACGTAAAAATTGTAGTTTCATCAACTATAAATCCAGTCTTATTTATAACTTTTGGCCCTGCATTACGCACTCCGCCTGAGTGGGCGCAGCATGCTGCGCCCCTACATCAGCACTGCTCTACAAAGAGTATTCGCTTCACGCTCACCCGGAAAGCTCCCGGCTCGAACAGCTCGCGCCCATCATCTCGGTTTTGGGCCTGACGATTCTGAGCGAGGCCGTAGCGCCGGTTGCCGGCGGCTCCAGCGAATGGTCAGCCGCGAGCTATATCCACACGTTGTCATCCGAAGTCAAGTCGCCACCCCCACCACCGGTATTTACAGTGCCGGCCAGTTCGACAAGCAAGATCCGGCATTCCTTTTCTGCGGATGGTTTGTGTTCAACGCCCTTCGGGACGACGAACATTTCTCCTGCCTTTAATTTAACGCTGCCGTCGCGCAATTCGATCCTCATCGCGCCGTCAATGACGATAAACACTTCGTCCGTATCTGCGTGGCTGTGCCAGATAAAGTCGCCCTGGATTTTACCCAGCTTCAAATGGTAATCGTTCACTTGGGCAATGATTTTAGGCGACCAATGATCCGAAAACCTGGTGAACTTTTCCGCTAAGTTGATGGGCGCGTAGTCCATTTTGCTCTCCCCAATCTGCCTGGGCTGATTATGATTATATTGTGCCGCGTACTATCTCTAATTCCGATCTTCTGCACTACAAAACACAAGTAATTCTTACTCTGTATCATCTTGATAAATAAGAAGTTATATCTTATAAAGTCCCCTCTATCAAGAGGGGATTCAGGGGTGTGTCTGCTTTCCAATAAGAAAAAACGGTGACAGGACAAGACTCGCTTTCAGCAAACCTGCCTTAAAAACTCGAATTTATTCTTATTCCAATATCGTCACATCCCCCTTGACTGTAAACCCGCCGGTCAAGACCTCCGTGGTACTGGTATCCGCGCTGCCGGCAGGCCCTGGCTGGCGGCCGCCCACGCTCACCCGGAACGCTCCCGGCTCGATCAGCTCGTGCTCCTGTTCGTCGAACAGCGACATGTCCCCGGGGCTAAGTCTGAAACTCACTTCGCGGGTCTGGCCCGGCTCGAGCCGGATACGCTGGAAGCCCCGCAGCGCCCGGAGCGGCACCGGTACGCCGGCTTCGACATCGGTCAGGTAGAGCTGGACCACTTCCTCTCCCGCTCGGCCGCCCGCATTGGTCACCTGCACCGTCACCTCGACCTCCTGTCCCGGCGCTATTTCCAGCGGCTCGATTGCCAGGCCGGAATAGGCGAAGCGCGTATAGCTCAGCCCGTAGCCGAATGGATAGAGCGGTTCGCCATTGAAAAAGCGGTAAGTCCGGCCCTGCATGGCGTAATCCTCGAAGGCCGGCAACTGGTCGATAGAGCGGTAGAAAGTGACCGGCAGGCGGCCGGCCGGATTCGAGTCCCCGAACAGCACGTCGGCCACGGCCCTGCCCCCCTCCTCGCCCGGGTACCAGGCCTCCAGGATCGCGCCCGCCGCCGCCTGCGCCTCGTTGACTGCCAGTGCGCTCCCGTTGAGCAGGACCACCACCAGCGGCTTGCCGGTGGCGGCCGCCCTGGCCAGCAGGTCCTTCTGCGGCTGTGGCAGGTCCAGCGAGGTGCGGTCGCCACCCAGGAAGCCGGGCGCCGAAACGTCCATCTCCTCGCCTTCCAGGGAAGGGGTGAGTCCCAGGCACAGGACGATAGTTTCGGCCTGGTCCAGCGCCTGGTCCAGAGGGGTTTCATCGGGAGTCCGCCAGTTCAGGGTGACCGAGCTGTTCTCTTCGATGTGAGTGGTCTCCAGCACCAGGTCCACGGCGGTCCCCCGGCCGAGTTCCACCGAGCCGGTGGCGGTCGGCTGGTCGCCCTCCTTTTCGATCACGGTCTTGCCGCCGATCGAGAGCCGGCCGGCGGAGTTGCAGGAGAGCGAGAAACCGTAGACGCCGTCCAGGGGAGGAACCAGGCCGGCGGTCCAGCGGATCGAACGGCCCTGAGCGCCGGCAACGGCCTTTCCCGGCCAGCGGTTTTCGCCTCCCACGTCCAGGAGGTCGCGGAATTCGACACTCACCGGGCTGCCCCCGATTTCAGGAGCAGCGAAGATTTCCACCTTGTAGCCTTTCCGGCCACCGTTATCGGCCTGCGGCAGAAGGGCACGGTAGGGCAGGTTCTCGTAGGATTCGACCGATTCCGCTACCGGGCAGCCGCGGGCGTAGAGCACCTGGCCGGATGGCAGCTTTTCCCTTATCCCTTCCAGGACGGTGGAGAAATCGGAGGGAGTGCCGTTGTAGTTGCCCTGCAGAACGTCCAGCGAGCAGGCGGTGGGGCCGATCACCGCCAGGCGTTTCAGTTGCCTGGACAAGGGCAGTGTGCCCTCGTTTTTCAACAGAACCATCGACTTCTGCGCCGCCTCCAGAGCCAGAGCGCGGTGGCTGCCGCAGTCGTTGACACTATAAGGCAGGCTGTCCCAGGGAGTGCTGCCGGCCGGGTCGAAAACGCCGAGCCTGAAGCGGGCGGTGAAGAGACGGGTCAGCGCCCGGTCGAGATCGGCGGTGGTAATCAGGCCTTCGTCCAAGGCCTGTTTCAGGCCCTCGCGGAATGCATCGCCGCAGTTGAGGTCGCAGCCGGCCTTGAGGGCCAGGGCCGCAGCCTCGGGGATCGAGGCGGCGATTTTGTGGCCGGTGTGGATATCGCGGACAGCCCAGCAGTCACTGACCACGTAGCCGCCGAACTTCCAGCGGTCGCGCAGGATCCTCATCAAGAGCAGCGGGCTGGCGCAGCAGGCCTCTCCCTCCACGCGGTTATAGGCGCACATCACCGACCAGGCCCCGCCCTCGTCGACCAGCATGCGGAAAGCCCGGAGGTAGGTGTCGTGGAGGTCGCGATTACTGACCACGGCATCGAACGAATGCCGGAGCGGCTCGGGACCGCTGTGCACGGCAAAATGCTTGGCCGTGGCCACTACTTTGAGGTAGCGGGGATCTTCGCCCTGCAGCCCCTTCACGAATTCGACCCCCATTTTCCCGGTGAGAAAGGGGTCCTCCCCGTAGGTCTCCATCCCGCGTCCCCAGCGGGGGTCGCGGAAGATGTTGATGTTGGGAGACCAGAAAGTGAGTCCCTGATAGATTCGCCTCTGCCCGCTGCGGACCGACTCATTGTACTTGGCCCGCGCCTCGTCGCTGATCGTTCCCGACACCCGTCGCATCATTTCGGTGTCCCAGGTCGCGGCCAGGCCGATCGCCTGGGGGAAAACGGTCGCCACCCCGGCCCGGGCCACTCCGTGCAGGCACTCGTTCCACCAGTTGAAGGCCGGGATGCCAAGGCGCTCGATAGCGGGAGACTCGAAGGAAGTCTGGGAGATTTTTTCATCGACTGTCATGCGCGACACCAGGTCGGCAACCCTCGCCTCCACGGGCAGGGATGCGTCCTGGAAAGAGTAGCGCTCTCTCTTCAGGCAGCCGGCGAAAATCGCCACCAGCAGCGTGGAAGCGCCGCAGAGAGCGACCAGGAACGAAATTTTGGAGTTGATCATCAGCGCTGTATCCTGAAAAAGTTGGAGAAGGAGGCAATGCAGGGAATGGGACAATATCGGCATGACAATCATGATAATCTACCCGCCGGGTGAAATCAACCGGAAGGCGCCCAAAAGCGAGCGCCCGCAGCCGGTTTCAAGGATAATGGTGCGGCCGGTAACTTAAATTTCCCGCCGGAGTTCAATTAAATGAACATTCCGGTGCCACTCTCCACTGGCTGGAAAAAAGCAGATAACGCTTTGAAATTATTGCAGTTATAACAATAACATTGCGCCGCTCCAACATTTGATTTATTTTTATCAAACCCAAATCCTGCCTTGTCCGCCTATTTCCAGAGGAAAAACCCCTTGGCTAACATGCCTAAAGTGATCAAAGGTTTCACCTCGGAGACCACTACGCTCAGTTATCCGGAGGCGCTCGAGGAAGCGGCCCGTTGTTATCTCTGCCACGACGCTCCCTGCAGTCAGGTCTCGCCCACCCGGACCGACATCGCCGGCGTCATCTCCCGCATGCGCTCGCGTAATTTCCGGGGCGCCCTCCGGCTGGTCAAGGAAACCAACTTTTTCCCGGGCATAACTTCGCGGGTGAGTCCCTACGACGAGTTGTGCGAAGAGGTCTGCCTGCGCCGGAAGTTCGGCGGGCCGATCCGGATTGCCGAGCTGGAGCGGGTACTGTCCGACTACGACCGCAGGTCCAGGCATCCCTACCTGCCCGAGATCCCGGAGAGTATCGGCAAGAAAGTGGCGATCGTGGGCAGCGGTCCCACCGGGCTGGCGGCCGCGGTGGAGCTGGTGCTCAACGGCTGCAAGGTGATCATGTACGAAGCGGCCCGCGTCCCGGGCGGGGTTTTCACCAAGGGTATCCCGAGCTATCTGATCAGCGACGAGGTGATCGAGCACGAGGTGCAGATGGTGCTCGAGCTGGGAGTGGACCTGGTGACCGGGATCAACGCCGGCGAGAGCATCAACCTGGTGAGCATGAAGCGCAGCTTCGATGCCCTGTTACTGGCTATCGGCATGGGCATGCCGCGCCGGTTCCAGATTCCCGGCAACATAAAGGGCGATATATTCACCGGCGTGGATATCCTCGAATCGCTCAAATTGAAAGAGAAACGTCTGCGGCTGGGCGAAAAAATAGTGATCGTCGGCGGCGGCAACGTGTCGCTGGACGTGGTAACCGCCCTGCTCAAGATCGGGATCGAGGACGTGAACTTGATCTACCGGCGGGACAGGCAGCACATGCACGTATTCCGCAATCGGTACGAGCTGGCCAAAAAATGCGGGATGAAGATCAGGTTCCGCACCGTTCTCAAGGAGATCGTCTGCAACGACCAGGGCACTATCTCCGGGCTCGTCTTCCAGAGGACTGATCTCAAGGAAAAGGACGATTCGAAAGTCGAAATCAACGTGATTGAAGGCAGCGAGTTCACCCTCGAGGCGGACACCCTGATTTACTCGATCGGCCAGGTGCTGGACCGCGATCTGGTCGACCAGTTCAATCTCGAAACCACCGAGGACGGCCGGATCAAGGTCAATCCCGAAACCAACCAGACCAGCGACCCTTTCATTTTTGCCGCCGGCAGTTGTGTCGAGCGAGTGAATACAGTGATAGGCGCTCTGGCCAAGGGGCAGACCGTGGCCCGCAACATAGTGGCCAGAATGCTCGCCGAAAAATGAAGAGGACACCTTGAAATCAGACGCTCGAGCCGGGGCAATTGGAGATGAGATGGAAGTCAATCTGAAAGTCAAATTCTGCGGTGTGACCATTCCGAATCCGTTCGTGGTGGCGAAGGTGCCGCCGCTGGGCAACCTGGAGGTCATGGCCGCCCAGCTCGCCGCCGGCTGGGGTGGAGTGCTGCTGCGTAACGCCAGCCTGAATGCCGAGCCGGAGAAGCAGACAGTCAGCACCTGGCGCTTCCGCACTCCGATCTACCGCGGGGTGGATTACGAAGACAAGCGCATGCTGGACCTGGGCTGGATCGAGCCGGAATCCCCCATCTCCCTGGACGATTCGGAAAAGGCGATCAGGACGCTGAAAGAAAAATTCCCCGACCGGGTGGTGATCGCCGGAATGGTCGGGACCAACCGCGACGAATGGCTCAAGGTCTCCCGCCGGCTCAACCAGGCCGGGGCCGACATCATCGAGTGCGACTTTTCGGTCAAGACCGATGATCCCGGCGGCCAGAAAGTTCCACTGGCCCAGGACTTCAAACTGCTCGAGAAAGCGGCGCGCTACGTTCGTGACGGAGCGCGGAACACTCCCGTCATGATCAAGCTGCCCGGCAGCCTGGCTGCCAAAGCCCAGACCGCCGAAATCCTCAAGGACGCCGGCGCGGATGCAATCAACCTGTTTTACGAGCCCAAGGGCATCCCCGGGATCAACCTCACCAATTTCGTTCCATTCCCCAACGTCGGCGCAAAGAGCGCCCTGAGCGCGATGGGCGGCGCCGCGGTCAAGCCTTATACCCTGGCCCTGCTCGCCGAATGGGGACTGGCCGTCCGCGGACTGGAAATCTCGGTGCTGGGCGGCGCCTACAATTGGCGCGACTGCGTGGAGTACGTGCTGATGGGGGCTTCCCTGCTGCAATTCCACGGTGCGGTGCTTCAGCGGGGCGAGGGGCTGGTGGAAGACCTCAAGAGCGGAGTGAGCGATTACCTGGCGGAAAAAATGATCTCTTCCGTGGACAAGCTGGTAGGCAAGAGCCTGCCGTTTCTCACCACCGAGGAAAAGCTGCCCCGCAGCGGCAGGATCGTGGCCGCTATCGACGACAAGCTCTGCACCCGCTGCGGAATCTGTTTCCGGGTCTGCAACGGCCTGGGCTACTTCGCCATCAACATGTCAGCCCAGCGCAAGCCCACCATAGACAAGAAAAAGTGCGTGGGCGACGGGCTTTGCGTCGCCGCCTGCCCGGTAGTCAACTGCATGAGCCTACGCCGGCTCGCCAAATAATTCCCCCTGGCGCGTATCCCGCCTCGCCAGCTCCCTCTCGATTGCCGCCAGCGTGGAGGCTTTGTCGCGGCACCACTGCGGAGCGACCAGCCTGCCGGGCGTAACGTCCACCGCCAGGCGCTGGATCACGGTTTCAGCCGGCAGCCTCTCCAGAAAATCACACACCAGCGAGGCGTATTCTTCGAGTTCGAGCAGGCCAAGTCTGCCGCTGCGGTAATCATCGGCCAGGGGCGTATCCACCAGCACGTGCAGGCAGTGGAGCTTGACCATCGGCAGGGCCAGCCGGGCCGCCAGCGCCGCCGTCCGCCACACTTCCTCCCGACCCTCTCCCGGCAATCCGATAATCACGTGGGCGCAGACCGGCAATTGCCTTCGCGCCGCCCTTTCGCAGGCATCGACGAAATCGGCCACGCCGTGGCCCCGGCCGATCCGCTCCAGGGTCCGGTCGCTGGCCGACTGGAGGCCGAGTTCGAGGCAGACCAGATATTCGGGGCGATAGCCGGCCAGCAGGTCGAGCACGTCATCGCCGACGCAGTCCGGCCGGGTGGAGACGAAGAGTCCCACCACCTCGGCGTAATCCCGGATGATGTCGTAGGTGGAGCGCAGCCGGTCGAGGCGGCCGTAGGTCGAACTGAAGGCCTGGAAGTAGGCGATAAAATTTTCGGCCTTGAAGCGGCGGCGCATGTAGGAAATGCCGTCTTCGAGCTGCCGGCGCAGCGGCGGGACGCCCCGGGCGGTGTTGAAGCTGAATCCCTGGTTGTCGCAATAGATACAGCCGCCCGTGCCCAGGGAACCGTCGCGGTTGGGGCAGGTAAA
>JAZDIG010000010.1:0-4057 GCA_043805105.1 Candidatus Glassiibacteriota bacterium
TGGCCGGCAGCGACATCGTCATCACCAACACTTTCGGGGCCAACCCGGTCAAATTGGCTCATTACGGCGCCGCGGACCGGGTGGAAGAGATCAACCGGGAGGGGGCGGCCCTGGCGCGGGAAGCGGCGGGAGACGGCGTGCTGGTGGCGGGAGACATCGGGCCCACCGGCGAAATCCTCGAACAGTGGGGCGGCACCCTGAGCGCCGGACAGGCCGGGCTGGCTTACGAGCGCCAGGTGAGGGGCCTGGCCGAGGGCGGAGTGGACCTGTTCGCCCTGGAAACGTTTATGGACCTGGAGGAGCTGCTGCTGGCACTGGAGGCGGTGCGCAGGCTGACTCCCCTGCCCGTGCTGGCCTCGATGACTTTCAGCAAGACTCCGCAGGGCTTGCGAACCATGTGGGGCGTGTCGCCGCAGACCGCCGCCCGCCGACTTGAAGAGGCAGGTGCAGATGTCGCCGGTTCCAACTGCGGCATGGGCAGCCGGGATATGCTGGCGGCCACCGGAGAGATGGCTGCCGCGACCAGTTTGCCGGTGGCGGCTCAACCCAACGCAGGTGTTCCCGAAGTGTCCGACGGCAAGACAATTTTCCCTGAAACTCCGGAAAAAATGGCGGATCTGGCGGGTGAATTCAGGGCGGCGGGAGTAAAGCTGCTGGGCGGCTGCTGCGGAACCACACCTGAATTCATTGCCGGGGCGAAAAAGAATCTCGGCTTGTGAGCGCTCTTCCCCGCAGCGATTATTTTTCTCCGGGCCAGGGCGGCAGGATGAAACCAGCGGCCACGGCTGCCTGCAGCCGTACCGATAAACAGGCGATCAGTTCCCGGGCGGGCGCAAGCCGGCCCGACGCGCCCGTATTCCTCACGGCCTCCCACGACGCCCCCCGGCCAGTTCAGCCAGAAACAGAAACTTTTTTCAACGAGAACGATGAAGACCGGCAAGGACAAACCGGATAGATTCTGGGCTTCGCTCAGGCCGCTCTGGAAGTACCTCATCCCGCACCGCCAGTGGTTCTGGGTGGGGCTGGCCTGCGCCTTCGTCACCAACTCGATGGGCATGATCCCGCCGCTGGTGATCAAGCAGGGTATCGAGGCGATCGAGAAGAGCCGCGGGATGAAGGTGCTGGGGCTGAGTGTCCTCGCCCTGGTTCTGCTCAAGGCGGTCCAGGGCTTCTTCCGCTTCCTGATGCGCCGCATCCTGATCGGGATCAGCCGGAAGATCGAGTACAGGATCAGGGCCGACCTGTTCGACCACCTGGAGACCCTGCCGCTGTCGTTCTACCAACGCTCGCGGATCGGCGACCTGCTGAGCCGCGCGACCAATGACCTGAACGAAGTCCGCATGCTGCTGGGCCCGGCCATCATGTACTCGTTCCAGACCGCGGTCTCCGTACTGTTCGCCTTGCCGGTCATGTTCTACATAGATGTCCGGCTCACCCTGCTCAGCTTCTTCCCCCTCGTGCTGGTGGCGCTCAGCTATAAGAAGGTGGGCCAGAAGATCCACGACCGGTCGATGGAAGTGCAGAGAAAGCTGAGCGACATTACCGCCCGCGTGCAGGAGAACCTGGCTGGAATACGCGTGATCAAATCATTTACCCGGGAACAGAGCGAGATCGAACGGTTCGACCGGATGAATCGGGAGTACCTGCAGAAAAACATGCTCCTGGTGAGGGTCTCGGGGCTACTGTACCCATTAATGGCCTTTCTGCAGGGCGTTTCGTCACTGATTATCCTGGGCTACGGCGGACTGTTGATCGTGCGGGGGACGATCAGCCTGGGCGAATTCACCGCCTTCCTGATGTACCTGGCGATGATGTATTGGCCGATGATCGCGATCGGTTTCGTGCTCAACATCATCCAGCGCGGCCGCGCCTCGCTGATCCGTATCATGGAGCTGTTTGGCGTGAAAAGCGACATAGTGGAGCCGGAACAGCCGTCGTCCCTGGTGGGCGGTCCGGCCGCCACCGAGGGCCGGATCGAGTTCCGCAGGCTGGATTTCACTTATCCGGGTACGAGCGAGCCGGTGCTCAGCAGTATAGATCTCAGTATCCCGACGGGGAGTACCCTGGCGTTGATGGGGCCGGTGGGTTCGGGCAAGAGCACCCTGCTGAACCTTATCCCGCGTCTATTCAATCCGCCGCGGAGCACCTTGTTCATCGATGGCGTGGACGTGCTCGACTGGCCGCTCTGGGCCCTGCGCGCATCGATCGCACCCGTACCGCAGGACACTTTCCTGTTTTCAGTTTCCATCCGCGAAAACCTGGCCTACGGACTGGAAGCCGATCCCGAAATTGACGAGCTGGCCCGGATCGTACAAATGGCCGGACTGGCCGGCGACATCGAGGGATTCCCGGACAGAGTCGAAACTCTGCTGGGCGAGCGTGGAATCAACCTTTCCGGCGGCCAGAAGCAGCGGACCGCAATCGGCCGCGCCCTGATGCTGGACGCGCCGATCCTGCTCCTGGACGACTGCTTCTCCAGTGTGGACACACACACCGAAGAGCAGATCCTGAGGGCGCTCAAAGTGTACGCGAAAGACCGCACTACGGTCATTGTCAGCCACCGGATCAGCACCGTGAAGAACGCCGACCAGATCGTGATCCTGGAGGCAGGCCGGATCACCCAGCAGGGCACCCACGAAGAGCTGGCGGCCCGGCCCGGATACTATTCATCGCTCTACGAAAAGCAACTGCTGCAGGAAAAGATCGAGAGGTTCGATTGAGGGGTACAAGCTTCATCGCCGAGGACGAAATCAGCGGAAAGGCATACGATTCCAGGCTGGCGCGCAGGCTGTACAAGTATCTGCGGCCTTACCTGAAGTACATCGTCCTGGGCACCGTCTGTCTGCTGTTCAGTGCGGCGGCGCAACTGGTGGGGCCGAAACTGGTCCAGGTAGGGATAGACAGCCATATCGTGCCAGGCCGGCTGGAAGGGTTCGCCGCGCTCCTGACGATTTACGCAGCAGTGACCGTCGCGGATTTCTTCTTCCGTTTCGCCCAGATATACATCACCAATTACCTGGGCCAGAAGACCATGTACGACCTGCGGATGGACCTTTTCCGCCATCTGCAGGGACTCTCGCTCAGATTCTTCGACCGTAACCCGGTGGGCCGTCTGGTTACCCGCGCCACCAGCGATGTCGAGGTGCTCAACGAGCTGTTTTCAACCGGACTGGTGACCGTGATCGGCGATCTTTCGATGATTACCGGGATCATGGTCATGATGCTGTTTCTCAACTGGAAGCTGGCCCTCTGGACCTTTTCCATCCTGCCCGTGTTGCTGGTGGCGACTTTTTATTTCCGGGAAAAGCTCAGGCAGGCGTTCCGGCTGGTGCGGGCGAGAATCGCGCGGATCAACGCCTTCCTGCAGGAGGCACTGTCCGGGATGAGCGTCATCCAGCTGTTTAACCGGCAGAAGCGCACGCGGGAGCACTTCGATGTGCTCAACCTCGAACACATGGACGCTCACCTGCAGACGGTGCTCTACTACGCGATGTTCTACCCGCTGATGGAGCTGACCGGAGCGCTGGCGCTGGCGATCATCCTCTGGTACGGCGGGATGAGCGTGATGAGCGGCGCGCTCACTTTCGGCGTGCTGGTGGCTTTCATCCAGTACGTGGAAAAGTTCTTCCGGCCGATCATGGACCTGAGCGAGAAGTACAATATATTCCAGGCGGCGGCGGCCAGCAGCGAACGCATCTTCAACCTGCTCGACACCCGGCAGATCGTTCCCGAACCGGAAAACCCGCGCTGGCTCGACCGGATCGAGGGCCACCTGAGCTTCCGCAACGTACACTTCGCCTACAACCAGGACGAGCCGGTGCTGAAGGGGATCAGTTTCGAAGTGAACCCGGGCGAAAAAGTGGCCATCGTGGGGTTCACTGGCGCCGGCAAGACCACTATCATCAGCCTCCTGGCTCGCTTCTACGATGTAAGCCAGGGCGAAATCCTCCTCGACGGAATAGACATTCGCAGCTTCAGCAAGAAATTCCTGCGCCAGAACATCGGCATCGCCCTGCAGGACGTGTTCATCTTCTCCGGGACGATCAAGAGCAACATC
>JAZDIG010000011.1:0-6356 GCA_043805105.1 Candidatus Glassiibacteriota bacterium
AAATCGCAGTCACGGGTGTATCTACGGCCGTGGCGACATGCATCAGGCCGGTGTCGTTAGTTAAGAGCAGCTTCGCTCCCGCCAACGCTGCAGCTGAACCGCGTAAGGATAACCGACCGGCCAGGTCGAGGCAGAGGCCGGGGTCCAGGCCACCCGCCACCTCGGCGCAAACCTCGCGGTCGGCCGGGCCGCCCAGGAGCACGACTTTCCACCCACGCCGCTCGGAAACTCTCCGGGCCGCCTCGGCAAAACGTTCGGCGGGCCAGCGCTTGACCGGCCAGGCCGAGCCCGGAGCCACGGCCAGATAATCCGGTGAATCCGGCCAGGCCGCACGGATCAGGCGGTCCGCCTCCTGCCGGTCCCCGGCGCCCAGAAACAGCTCGCACCCCTTTTCATCCAGCTCGACTCCGAAATCCCGCAGGCAGGCGGCGTAGCGCTCGGCTACGGATGGAATTCTTTTACCGTAGAAATCCAGCCTGGTATAAATCAGCAGGGCGCGGCGAAAGCGCAGGTTGCCGTAGCGTACTTTGCAGTCGGCCCGCACCAGCCGGCTCACGAGCCGGCTTCGCAGGCTGCCGTGCAGGTCCACCAGCAGGTGCCACTTGCGCACCTGAAGAGCTCGGCAGGCTTCCCGCACCGCCTCGATCCCGGCCCCTTGAGCCACCGAAACCACTTCCTCCACGTGCGGGTTGCCTTCCAGCAGGGGGGCGCAGTGTTCCCGGGTGTAGAAAGTCACCCGCGCACCCGGCCAGCGCCGCTTTAGTGCGCGCAGCATGGGCGTGGCCAGAAGCACGTCCCCGATCGAGCTGAACCTCACCACCAGGATCGCCGGAGCGTCCGTACCGGTTTCCTTCCGGATTTTCACGATTTCACTCGCCTTCTGTTGACACCGCCCTCGTTTGACCCTAACATTAACTACCCGATCCGGGCCGCCTGCGTCCCGGGCGAGGGGGAATTTCAATTTCCCTGTTCATTCACTGTGCCGGGAATGCCGGCGCAAAAAAGTTTAAAACCAATTTAGGCCGGAAGTAAAATCCATGTCAAACGAATTATCCTGGAAAATACTCTGGGTGGATGATGAAATCGAGCTGCTGAAAAGCCAGATCCTCTTCCTCAAGCAGAAAGGCTATACCGTGGAGACCGCCACCAATGGCGACGATGCGGTCGAGATGCTGCGCACCAGCCCGGTGGACCTGATCCTGCTGGACGAACAGATGCCGGGCAAGCGCGGGATCGAGACGGTGAGCGAACTGAGGGTGGCCGATCCCAACGTGCCGATCGTGATGGTGACCAAGAGCGAGGAGGAGGACTTGATGGACCAGGCGATCGGCCACCGGGTGGACGACTACCTGGTCAAGCCGGTCAACCCGAACCAAGTGCTCTCCGTGTGCAAACGGCTCCTGGAAGGCACGCGTATCAGGCATCAGCACACCGCCCAGGACTTTGTCAGCCGCTTCCGGGAGCTGGAGGAGAAACGCAGCGAACTGTTCACCTGGCGGGACTGGGCCGAAACTTACACCGAGTTGATCAGGTGGGAGAGCCGGCTGGCCGAAACCGGTGAAGACGGCCTGGCCGGCATGCTGCACGGACTCAAGCGCCAGTGGCGCCGTGATTTCTCCTACTACGTGATGCGCGAGTACCTCAACTGGACCTCCCCCTCCGGCGGTGACCGGCCGCTCTTGAGCGTGGATGTGGTGAGCCAGTTCCTGCTGCCACTGGTAAAGAAATATGAGACCGTGCTGTTCATAGTGGTCGACTGCATGCGGATGGACCAGTGGTTCCAGCTCGCCTCGATCGTGGAGGAATTCTTCGAGATCGACCGCCGGACCTATTTCTCGATCCTGCCTACGGCCACTCCGTACGCGCGTAACGCCATATTCAGCGGGCTTTATCCCTCCCAGATCATCGAAAATTTTCCGCATTTCTGGCAAGTGGGGTCCGATGACGAAGGCAGCCTCAACCTCTACGAACGGGAGCTGCTCGAGGTTCAGTTCAACCGGCTCGGCGTCACGTTCAGCAGCCCCCTGCGCTACGAAAAGGTCTTCACCAAGGAGGAAGGCCAGCGGCTGGTGAAGAAAATCCCCCAGCTCCTGCAGCGGGGAGTGACCAGCCTGGTGGTCAATTTCATCGACATCCTCACCCACGGCCGCAGCGAAAGCGAAATCCTGATGGAGATCGCCCCCAACGAACAGGCCTACCGCGACCTGGTGCTGAGCTGGTTCAGGCATTCGAGCCTGCTGGGAGTGCTGCAGGAAGCCGCGCGCCACGGCGTGCCGGTGCTCTTGACCAGCGACCACGGCAGCGTGCACTGCACCCGGCCGGTCACTGTCTTCGCCAAGCGGGACGCCTCCACTAATTTGCGCTACAAGTTCGGCGACAACATCAACAGCGAACAGAACCAGGACACGTTCCTGGTGCGCGACCCGAAAAGGGCGCGCCTGCCCTACCTGGGCCTGAACGTGCACTACATCTTCGCCATCGAGGACACCTATTTCGTTTATCCGACCAAGCTGCGCGAATACCAGAGCCGTTATTACGGGAGTTTCCTGCACGGCGGGATCAGCCCGGAGGAGATGATCCTGCCGGTGGCGTTGATGATGCCGAAATGAGCGGGGCCGAGCCAGCGAGAAAGGCAAAACGGTGCGGGAGTTCTACAACAGGATACTGATCTACAATACGGCCTTTCCCGGCGACATCGTGCTCACCACTCCGCTCGTGCGGGCGGTCTACGAGCGTTTTCCCGGCGCCTACCTCGCCTTCTGCACCACTTCGGCCGGCGCCCGCCTGCTGGCCGGTCTCTCCTACCTCGACCGGATCATCATCTTCGACAAGCACGGCCGCGACAGAGGCCCACTGGGTCTAGTGAGAGCGGCCCTGCGGATCAGAAGCGACAGCTTCGAGCTGGCACTGGTTGCCCACCGCAGCGCCCGCACCGCCATCCTCCTCAGGCTGACCGGCATCCCGGAGCGGGTGGGATTCAGGCAGAGCGCGATGCCCTCGCTCTTCAACGTGCAGGTGGACCGGCCGCCGGACAAGCACGAAACCCTGCGCAACCTGGGCCTGCTCGAGCCTTTCGGGGTCGACCCCGCGAAAGCCGTCCTTCGCCCCGTCCTGCCTGTGACCGGGGAGGAAGCCAACCATGTGTTCGGGCTGCTGGGAGTGGGACTGCCCCGCGGGCCCGGACCCCTGGTGCTGATCGCCCCCGGGTCGGTGTGGGGCACCAAGCGCTGGCTGGGATCACGCTACGGACAGCTCGCGGATGAGCTGGTGGCCGGCAGCCACGCCCGCATCATCATGGTGGGCAGTATCCACGACCGGCCGATCGCCGACCAGGTTCTGGCCGCCTGCCGCTCCCCCATCCTCGACCTGGTGGGAATGACAGACCTGCGGGAGCTCTGCGCCCTGGTGCGCAAGGCCGACCTGGTGGTCACCGGCGACAGCGCGCCGATGCACCTGGCCTGGGCCTTCGATGTGCCCACGGTGGCCATTTTCGGCGCGACCGTGCCGGCGCTGGGTTTTGCGCCCCTGAGCGAGCGCTGCCGGGTGGTGGAGATGAAAGGCCTCGAATGCCGTCCCTGTTCGGACCACGGCCCCGAAACCTGCCCGCTCGGCCATTTCCTCTGCATGAACGAAATCAGCGTGGAGATGGTGCACGATGCCTGCCGCCAGATGCTCGCCGTCGGTTCCCCCAAAAGTCGGCCGCTGGGCGGCCGGTAACGCCTAACAAGCACTTGACAGCAAGCATAGAAGATTTAATGGAGATTAAGCTGTGGAATCCCCCCTGCACCCTTTGATAAAGGGGGAGAAGCCGCCTCCCCCTTCGGCGAAGGGGGATCGAGGGGGATTTGACAATTTGCTCTCATTTGTTATCGCTCTACATTTGTTCTCAATTTGGTAAACGGCATCAATCTTCCTGATTCTTCATTCGGCTCAGCCCGCCGCAAACCATCTAACTTTTCACCGGGGACCGCTATGCGCAATCGGTTAATCGTTCTCGCCTGCTTCATCTTCGCTCTCTTTGTGAACTCCGCCCGCGCCGAACAGCCGTTTTTCATCCAGGACGGCGACGTGGTGCTGTTCTGGGGCAACAGTATCACCGATTACGGCGTCTACCCGCGGCTGGTGGAAAACTACGTCCTGACCCATCACCCCGATTGGAAGGTGCAGTTCTTCAACCTGGGCTGGGGCGGCGACCGCGCGGCCAACGTCGACCGCCTGCGCCGCGACCTCCAGCTCTGCCAGCCCACCAAGGTGACCGTGATGCTGGGCATGAACGATGCCGGCTACGGACCGTTCGACCCGAAACTGCTCTCGGTCTATCTCGACAGCCTGAAAACCGAAATCGAAATCCTGCGCCGGCGCTCGAATCCGGAAATCCTGCTGATCTCGCCTTCTCTTTACGAGCTGCGCTGCATCCCCCAGGTCACGCGCGGCGCCCTGGAGGAAAAGCAGCTCAACCGGATGGGCTCGCTGCTCTATCCGCAGACCCTCGAGCGGTTCAGCTACGAGCTGGGGCAGTTCGCCGGCCGCGAGGGGCTGAAGTTCTACGACCTTAACTATTCCTCGGCCCGCGCCAGCGAGGAGCTGGCGGGCTACGACGGCAATTTCATGTTCACCGCCGAAAGCGTCCACCCCACCGTGGACGGCCAGCTCCAGATGGGCCTGGAAATCCTGCGGGCGATGGGCGCCGCCAGCCTGGTGGCCGAAACTGCAATCGATGCCGCCGCCGGCTCATTGACCGGCCAGACGGATTGTTCGGTCACCGGCCTCAAAGCCTCCCCGCGCGCGGTCTCATTCACCAGGAAGGCCGCCCGCCTGCCCCTGCCGATTTACCCTTCCACCGCCAAACTGATGCGCACGGTGATGGATTGGCCCGAATCCTGGGACCGGGATATCGTGCGGGTGGCCGGACTGGAGGCGGGCTGGTACAGGATCGCGGTCGATAGCCGGGAGATAACCGTGGTCTCGAACAGCCAGCTCGCCGGGGGAGTCAACCTGTCGCGCTGGGGCCACACTCCGCAGATGATCCAGGCTTACAAGGTATTCGAACAGACCGAAAGGCGGATGGCGGCCTTCTGGACCCGCTGGCGGAGAGTACTGCTGGAGGGAGTGGGAGGGCCCGGCGATTTCACCCAGTTAAAGACCGGCGTGGACACCGGCGCCCTGGAAGCCGCCGAACGGGCCGCCTTCGAGGCCCAGCACCGGCTCAACCAGCCGGTCGATCAGCGCTACGAAATAACTCCAGCCGAACATCCGGCCCTGCGGCCCTCGCCGTACCTTCCGGCCAGCGGTTTCCTCGAAGATATGGTTCGGGTCTTTATCAGCGTGGATTCGCGCACTCTGCCCGAATTCAAGCCGCCCCTGGTTCTGCGCGGCAATTTCAGTTACGCCCCGCAGTACGGCTGGGGGATCGTCGAGGAAAAGGGTTATTACGCCAACATCCCGGTGGCGCTCTACGATGACGGCACCCGGGGAGACAAGGTCGCTGGGGATGGCACCTGGAGCATCGAAATGTACCTGCGCAAGGGTTCGGGCAAGCTCTGGTTCGGAGTTTGGGACGGCGAGTACCTGCTCGGCTACTGGAACGCTCTGCACCCGGATTATTTCCGCAACCATTGGTGCCAGGAGCTGACCCAGGCCTGGGGCGACCTGCTCGGCAGGCTGAACGAACGGGGAGCCGGCATTTACGGCATCCCCTTGGACGGCGACGTGAGCCTGGTATGGGACGTGAAGGCTTTCGAACAGGCGGAAAAAAATGGGAAGATTTACCGGCCTTGAGTTGTCTATTTAGCAGAATTGATTTGGTTAAAGGCGGCCGTTTGGGGTCGCCTTTTTCCTTGTAGCTTGACACTCATTCTTCTGATTGATAACATTATTTCAATCCTCTTCGCTGGATTTAAACCTGTCCAGGCTCATTTTTTCTCGCTTTCCCTGCCACTTTTTCGTGAGGAGACCTGCCCATGACAGTAACTCCCTGGCTTGTCTGGTTTATCCTCGCCCTGGTTTTCCTTGTGGGTGAAGTATTCACCGCCGGCTTTTTCATCTTCTGGTTCGGCATTGGCGCGGCCGTCGCCGGAGTCCTGGCCCTGTGCGGAGTGGACGGCGTCTGGCAGTGGACAGCGTTTATAGTCGTGTCCATTGCCTGTCTGCTCACCTCGAAGCGCTTCGCCCGGAAAGTCACCTCCAACCAGCCGCCAGGCATCGGCGCGGACCGTAATATCGGCAAGTGCGGAACGGTCACGGAGGCCATCGACAACGAAAAAAACTGCGGAGCGGTGAGGATCGAACAGGATCTCTGGCGCGCCCAGAGCGAGTCCGGGGCGGCTATTGCCGAGGGAACCAGAGTCCGTGTATCC
>JAZDIG010000012.1:0-3072 GCA_043805105.1 Candidatus Glassiibacteriota bacterium
CTCAGGAGTGAAGTGACGGCTAAAATAAAATCTCCCGCCCCTTCTTGTCAATCTTTTTTCGTTTGTCCTTCCGACACTTACGTCTGCCCGGCCCGCAGCTTCAGGCCGCCTTCGGACACCGGTTTAAGCTTCGGCACAATGCCGGGCCGGCTTTAACCCCGTTGACAAAAAAAACCGCCCAGTCTAAGTTGGATTCGACTTGCTCTGGAATCTCGCCACAGGCTGTTCTTCTCAAAATTTTCGCACGAGGTAAGGTAACTATGCCCAAACCAAAATCCGATATAAATTCCCGCAAGGTCCGCATGGGTATGGTGGGCGGCGGCTACGGCGCCTTCATCGGCGCAGTGCACCGCCGGGCAGCGGTGATGGACGGCCAGATCGAGCTGGTGTGCGGCGCGTTCGATGTCGACCCGGCAAAGGGCCGCCAGTTCGGCGTTAATGAACTGTTTCTCGACCCCGAACGCTCCTACGGCGGCTATAAGGAAATGGCCAAAAAAGAGGCCGCCCTCTCGAGCGCCGAGGGTCGCATGGACTTCGTCAGTATCGTCACTCCCAACCACGTGCATTTCCCGGTCGCTAAAACCTTCCTGGAGGCCGGCTTCCACGTGGTGTGCGAAAAACCGATGACCGTGAGCCTGGATGAGGCGAAACGGCTGCGCAAAATAGTGGAAAAGACCGGCAAGATGTTCGCTCTCACCCACACCTATACCGGCTATCCGATGGTCAAGCAGGCCCGGCACATGGTGGCCGCCGGCGAGATCGGCAGGATCATGAAAGTGATCGTCGAATACCCCCCAGGATTGGCTCCTCACCCGGCTCGAACTGAAAGGCGTCCAGCAGGCGGTCTGGCGCACCGATCCCAGGCAGAGCGGCCCGGCCGGGTCGATCGGCGACATCGGCACCCACTGCGCCAACCTCGTGCACTACATCACCGGCCTGGAAATCGACTCTCTCTGCGCGGATGTGAATACCTTCCTGCCCGGCCGTAAGCTCGATGATGACGCCAACGTGCTGATCCGCTTCAAGGGCGGCGCCCGGGGCATCCTGCAGGTGAGCCAGATTTCCTCCGGCGAGGAAAACCACCTCAACATCCGGATCTGGGGCGATAAGGGCGCCCTGCACTGGAACCAGGAAAATCCCAACCACCTGGACCTCTACGCCGCCGGCGCGCCGGTCAGGACTTACCGCCGCGGCCAGGGCTACCTGTGCGATCAGGCCAAGCTGGCCACGCGGGTTCCGCCGGGACACCCCGAGGCCTTCATCGAGGCGTTCGCCAACATCTACCTGGGCGCAGCCAGTGCCATCCGCCAGGCCGATAGCGGCAGGAAACAGCCTCCCGCCCCGGATTTCCCCACTGTCGAAGACGGCGTCCGTGGAATGGCTTTCATCGAAACCGTGCTCGAAAGCGGCAAGAGCGACAAGAAGTGGACGAAGTTTAAGAAGTTCTGACAGTTACAAAGTGACAAAGTTACAGAGTGACAAAGTGGGGAAAATCAAGACATTCAGAGATCTGGTAATATGGCAGAAATCCTTGTCGCTGGTCACGGAAATATACCGGTTGACAAGTAGATTTCCGCATCAAGAAGAATTCGTCATGATCTCGCAAATCAGGCGCAACGCAATATCGATACCACGTAACATTGCGGAAGGATTTGGTCGAAAATCGAAGTTGGAATTCAAACGATTCCTGAGAATCGCTGCCGGATCGTTATTCGAATTACAGACTCAGCTCGATATCAGTCTTAACCTTAATTACATCGATCTTAAGGATTATCAGGATATTTTAGCCCTGTCCAGGGAGATAGAACGAATGATAAGTGCTTTTGAAAATAGATTGAAGATACACAAAAGTTGAAGAAGACTTTGTCGCTTGTATCTTGGTTTAAGAAGGTCTTTGTTTTAATCTATTCTAATGGATGGATAAGGTGGGGGCGGTGGGGTACCTCGACCACCCCCAGGCGGCAGTAAGCCCGGTCGTCACTTGGTTTTCAAAAACCGAGACAGAGCATGGGACGCTGCCGCATTGTCGCAACAGCCCGAACACTCGCCTGGGCCATCTCAAGCCCGCATTCGCAAGGAAGGGAGCTACGACCATGAACCCATCCGCTTCTAACCTATACCTCGGCATCGATGTCTCAAAAGAATGGTTCGATGCCTACCTGCTGCCTACCGGCCAGTCCTGGCATGTCTCCACAAAGCTGGGTGAACTGGAACGCTGGATCAAAGAACTACCTGACCAAATCTGCCTGGCCGTTCTCGAAGCCACCGGCGGCCTGGAAAAACAGATCGCCGCGGCCCTGCACCAAGCCGCTATCCCCGTGGCCATTGTCAATCCTAAGCGCATCCACTTCTTCGCCAAGGCCTTGGATAAAAAAGCCAAAACCGACTCCACCTCAGCCCAGACCATCGCTCAATTCGCCCAGCACCTGAATCCCACCCCAAAACCTATGTCCTCCACTGAACAGCAAAACCTCAACGAACTGATGATGCGCCGCTCTCAGCTGATCGACAACCTCGTCGCCGAACAAAACCGCCTGGATACTGTAAGCTGTAAATCCGTCAAGTCCAGCATATCCAAGCATCTCCGCTGGCTCCAAAAACAACTTAAGGACATCGATGACCTGATTAACCAGGCCATCAAAAACAGCCCTATCTGGCTGGCCAATGAACAACTGCTCTCCAGCGTCCCAGGTGTCGGCAACATCACTGCTCGCTCTCTTTTGGCTCACATGCCTGAACTTGGCTCCCTCTCCCGCCGCCAAGTCGCAGCTCTGGCCGGCTTGGCTCCCCACACCCGCCAAAGCGGTAAATGGAAAGGTAAAGCCTTCATCTCCGGCGGCCGCGCCAACGTCCGCAAAACCCTCTACATGGCCGCCCTATCGGCCAGCCGCTACAACCCGGCTATTAAACTCTTCTACCTGCACCTGCTTAAACAAGGCAAATCACCCAAAATGGCCCTGACTGCCTGTATGAGAAAACTCTTAACTATGTTGAATGCCATTATCCGTGACCAAAAATCCTGGTCATTCGCTAATCTTTAGTCTTGACTTCCAAGACACTCGCTCTGTCACT
>JAZDIG010000013.1:0-6449 GCA_043805105.1 Candidatus Glassiibacteriota bacterium
CCGGACCTGGCCGGCAGGGTCTGGTTCGTCCGGGCGGACATGTGCTGCATCCCCTCGGCCGGCGCTTTCGACCTGGCGATCAACATGTTCACCAGTTTCGGCTATTTCGATCAGGACCGGCAGAACTTCGAGGTCCTCCGCGCGCTGGCCGCTTCATTGAAAACCGGCGGCAGGTTCTTCATCGATTACCTCAACCGCCCGCAGGTGATCGCCACGCTGGTTCCGGAGGACTCTTTCAGCCGGGGCGGGCTGAAAGTGCGGCAGAACCGGAGTATCAGCGCGGATGGACTGCGCGTGGTGAAAAGCGTGCGGGTCCAGGGACCGCAGGGGATTCAGCAGTGGGTCGAGTCGGTGCGGATGTACTCGCGTGTTGAAATGGAAGAGATGCTCGAAAGAGCCGGCTTCGAAGTGGAACAGGTTTACGGCGGGTATCTGGGCCTGGAGCATTCGGAAAGCTCGGAAAGGCTCATTTTCTCGGGAAGGAAGAAGCCTTGAGTATCGAGGGACTCGTTTTCAGCGCCAGGCAATTGGAGGCCAACCGCCTGGTGGCGGACTATCTGGCGGGCGAGCCGGGAGCGATAGATTTTTTCGGCGGCGGGGCAGGTGAGCCGGGCCGGGTCGAAGCGGCGGCCGGCCGGGTGGGCCGGAAGCTGGACCGCAGGCGGGCGGCTGAAATCCTACGCCGCCAGCGCACTTTCCCGCTGGTCGAGGGGGGCGAAAAACGCCTGACGGATTTCATCGAGCGGGACGGCTTTATCGTGGTTACCGGTCAGCAGCCGGTGCTGTTCGGCGGGCCGCTGTACGTCCTCTACAAGACCGCCACCGCCTTGCGGGCCGCGGACCGGATCAGCGAGCTTCTCGGCGCGCCGGTCCTCACCGTGTTCTGGAACGCCAGCGAGGACCATGATTTCAAGGAAGCCTCCGCGGTCCGTCTGCCCGACCTGCAGAACCGCCTGGTGGAGCTGGCTTTTTCGCAGTCCACTGCCGAAAACCATCCGCTCTGCCACGTTCAGGTGGGGGACCAGGCGGCCGAGCTGCTCGGCCGCCTGAAAGAGATCAGCCCGGACACCGAATTTGCCGGGGAGATCCTCGAGCTGTTGGCCGACTCCTATGCCGGCGGGGTGGACCTGGGCCTGGCATTCAGCCGCCTGATCTGTTCTCTTTTCTCCGGCCGCGGCCTTTTCGTGGTGGATGCCTGCCATCCGGCGCTGCGGGAGAACAGCCAGGAGCTGTTCGAGACGGAGATTTTCGATTCGGCGGCCTCGAGCCGGGCGGTGGCCCAGGCCAACCGGCGGCTCGAGGAGCTGGGCTACCCCCTGCAGGTTACGCCTCAGCCGGATGACACCGGCCTTTTCCTGATCACGGACAACGTCCGGGAAAAACTCCAGCGCACCGGCAGCCACGACACCTTCCGGCTCAAGAATTCGGGAAGGGAGGTCCCGGCCGCGGAGCTGCGCCGGCTGTTGAACAGCTACCCGACCTCTTTCAGCTCGGGAGTGCAGATGCGGCCGCTGGTAGAGGCGCACTTGTTCGGTACGCTCTGTTACGTGGCCGGGCCGGGTGAAATCAGCTATTACGCCCAGATGAGGGGCCTTTACGGCCTGCGTGGCCTCGAAATGCCCCTGATCTGGCCCAGGCTGAGCGGCGTTCTGATCGAAAACAAGATCGGCCGGGTGCTGGAGAAGTTCGGGATCGAGGCCGAGGCTCTCGAAGCCGGTACCGATCCGGTGGCCCGCAGCCTGCTGGAGCGCGACCAATCCCTGGCCGGGCTGAAAGAGGAGATCGGCTCCCTGCGGTCTCAGCTCGAAGCGGCGTTCGGCCGGGTGGCGGCAGCCGCGGAAAAGATCGATCCCACCCTTGCCGGTCCCCTGGAGGGGACGCGCCAGGCTGTCGGCTCGAGCCTGGACCGGTTCAGCGCCAAAGTGGAGGCGGCCGCGAGGCGCCGCAACGAATCGCTCCTGGCTCAGCTCGCCAAAGCCGCCGTGCATCTCTGGCCGGACGGCAAGCCTCAGGAGCGCTCGATCGCCGCGGTCTACTATTTCCTGCGCTACGGCCGAGGGCTGATTGATTTTATTCTGGACGAAGTGCAAATCGATATCAATTGAACTGCAACAGCTAACACTGTACGACTTAACAAGTTGCATAAAGTCTTGCCTGCCATTGATCCCCGCCGTTTGCTTGCATTTTGCTGGCTGCCGGTATAGTTTAGGGCAACGGCGACTGGAGCCCGGATGCCTATCGTTGAAAATCTCGCCAGGGTGAGGGAAAGAATCAACCGGGCGGAGCGCGCCGCCGGCCTGACTGAAGGCGCGGTCAGGCTGGTGGGGGTGACCAAGAACCGCACGGTCCGGGAAATCGAGACGGCGATCGAAGCGGGCCTGGAGGACATCGGCGAAAACCGCCTGCAGGAGGCGGCCGCCAAGCTGCCGCAGGTCCAGCGGGCGGTAACCAAACACTTTGTCGGCCACCTGCAGCGCAATAAGGTGCGCGATGTGCTGGGCCTGTTCGACCTGATCCAGTCGGTGGATTCGGTCCGGCTGGTCGAGGAAATCGAGAAGCGGGCCGGACAGGCGGGCCTGACAGTCAGCGTGCTGGCGGAAGTCAACACTTCCGGAGAAGAATCCAAGTTCGGCGTGGCTCCGGAAGCGACCGAAGAAATCCTGAAAGCGATAACCGGCTGCAGCCACGTTCAGTTCCTGGGCCTGATGACTATCGGTCCCCTGGCCGGGACTGGGGCGCAGACCGCGGCCAGCTTCAGGACCTTGAAAAAACTTTACGACGAATTCAGCTCCCGGCCGGGCGGAAACTGCCGCATGGAAGTGCTTTCCATGGGCATGAGCGCGGATTTCGAGATCGCCATAGCCGAGGGAGCCAACATGGTGCGCGTGGGCACGGCCATTTTCGGCCCGCGTATGTAATGTAAAACCGCAGGCGGGAGGCTAAGGTGAAAGTTACGCCACTGGAACTCAAAAAAGCGGATTTCAAACGCGGTCTTCGGGGTTACAACCCGGACGAAGTCCGGGAACTGCTCTCTTCCGCAGCCGAAACCCTGGAGGAATCGGTCAGGGAGAACAAGGAACTCAAGGAAAAGATCGCTCATCTCCAGGAGCGGCTCAGAAACTACGAATCGATGGAAAAGACGATCAACGAGACCATGCTGATGGCGCAGAAGGCCAGCGATTCGGTGAGGCAGGCGGCGGACCGGGAGGCCGAGCTGATCCTGGCCAAGGCCGAAGTCGAAGCGGACAAGCTCCTGGAGGAAGCCCGCGACCGGCTCAAGGAGCTGAAACGGGACATGGAAATGCTGGGCCACGAACGCCACGCCTTCCTGCTCAAGATGAGGTCCCTGGTGGCGAACCAGTGGAAGCTGCTGCAGGAAGAAACAGTCGATGAACCGGTCCGCCGGACTTCGGTAGAAAGCCGTTTCGCAGGTAAGGAGCCGCCGGCCCAGGCCCGGGCGAAAAAACCGGCAGCCGGCGCACCGACCGACTTCGCGGAACTGGACGGCCGGAGCGATGAGGCCGCCGCCGAAACCGAAGAAGTGGAAAACGAGCGCCTGAAAGACCTCTCGGGCCATCTGGCAAAAGTCCTCAAATCCCAGCCGGATGAACAGTCCGCCGTGTCTTCGCCGGAGAAGAGCGGGGCAGCGGGCGAGCTGGTCTGGGAGGAAGGGGCCGAAAAAGAGCCGGGCGCAGAGAAAGAAAGAGATACGGATGAGGGGGGGACTGACGATTTCTTCGGCGCGGATGAGGAAGACGAGGAAACGGAACGGAAAGAATAGAAGTAAATTGTGAGAGAATAGATAGCAATTGAATAAAAATAATAAGATAGACATTTTAGGAGAACGGTAGGAATGGCTGCCACCAACCTTTATGACATGATCCGGGAAGCGGCAGGCAGGATCAGGCAGCGCACGACGGTCGCACCCGAAATCGGCATTATTCTCGGCACCGGCCTGGGCGGGCTGGCCCAAAAGATCGAAATCGAGCGCGAGATACCTTACCCGGAAATCCCGCACTTCGTCTCCTCGACCGTGGAAACCCACCAGGGCAAGCTCCTGGTCGGCACTCTCAGCGGCAAGCGGGTGGCGGCCATGCAGGGGCGGTTCCATTACTACGAAGGCTACGACATGGGCCAGATCACTTTTCCGGTGCGGGTCATGAAGGAGCTTGGGGCCCGGGTCCTGGTAGTCTCCAATGCCTGCGGCGGGATGAATCCCCGGTTCAGGCGGGGCGACCTGATGCTGATCGAGGACCATATCAACCTGCTGGCTGCTAACCCCTTGACCGGCGCCAACGACCAGAGGCTGGGACCGCGTTTCCCGGACATGAGCCAGCCCTACAGCCGCAGGCTGATCGCGCTGGCGGAAAGTGTGGCGCTGGAAGAGAAAATCCCGCTGGTCAAGGGAGTCTACGTGGCAGTGGCCGGCCCGAACCTCGAAACCCGGGCCGAATACCGCTTCCTGCGGGGAGTCGGCGCGGACGTAGTGGGGATGAGCACCGTGCCGGAAGTGATCGCGGCGGTGCACTGCGGCCTCGAGGTGCTGGGGGTCTCGATCGTCACCGACCTCTGCTTCCCGGAATGCCTCGAACCAGCCGACATCAACGAGATCATCCGGGTGGCCGGTGAGGCCGAACCCCGGCTCACCAGCCTTATCGGCAAGGTAGTCGGCGCTCTCTGACCGGGCGAATTCCCACCCGACAATCCGGCTCCCGACAAGCCCCCCGGCCGCCGAACCGGGCCTGTCTCGCCGGAAACATTCAAATACCCCGGGTTGCCAATGCGTCCATTCCGCGTTCTGCTTTTGGTCATCTTGTGCCTGCCTGAGGTCACCGGCCGGCCGCTTGGCGCCCAGCCCGGTCCGGGCCAGGTGGATGCACCGCTGCTGGGCGATCTGGTGATAACGGCCGGGTGGACATCTTCGACCTGCTGAAAATCCTCAGGCATCTTGCCGGAGGCGAGTTTGGCGACCAGCGGCAGAAAACGATCGCCAACGTGGACCGTTCCCCGGACGGCCGGGTGGACATTTTTGACCTGCTGAGCATTCTTAACGTCCTTTCGGGAAAAAGACCGCCGGAAAGGATCGTGCTGTCGCATTCGATCCGCCGGGCGTGGGCTGTGGGCGATGGTGAGAAGATTTTCCGCGACGACACCAGCCATTTCGCCGCGGATTCGAACAGTGTCTGGGACGGCGGCACGGTCCATCTGGCCGGGCTGTTCAACGAGGTGCTGGGCTTCCAGATAATCGTCCAGGCCGATACGGGCGGGGCCGAGGGGGTGGAGATCAGGGTCGATCCGCTGGTCTGCGCCGCCAGCGGGGACGTGATCGCACCGGCGGGCGGCGCCGCTTACGGTCCGCGCGGCTACCTGGACCTTTTCAGCCAGCACTACATCCAGGTGGTGAATCCCACCAATCCTAACTGGTACTACGGTACCGATGATTCGCGCGCCGCCGCGCCGGCGCGCATGACCGGCTGGATTCCGGACGCCCTGATCACTCCCGAAGCCCTGCCGGGCAGGGGAGGCTTCCCGCTGGACGTGCCGGCCGGCCTCGTCCAGGGCTTCTGGGTGGACCTCTACCTGCCGCGCGACACGACAATGGCCGCCGGCACGTACACCGGCATGGTCCGGGTCTACCAGCAGGGCTGCGCAGTGGATTCCCTCCCGCTGCGTCTCGAACTGCTCCCGCACTACCTGCCGGACCAGAACCACACCTGGGTCTGGCTCTACCACGACAGCGTGGAAAGGTACTACACAGGGATGACACGCGAGGCCCTGGAGCGGATGCTGCACTACGAGGCTCATCGGCACCGGATCGACCTGGTGGGCGGTTTCCGGCCCCACTATTCGGCTTTCGACAGCACGCTGATGGCCGCCTACCGGCCCTGGCTGGACGGCAGCGGCTACACCGAGGCGGCTAGTTACCAGGGGCCGGGACAGGGCCGCGGTGAATGGCTCTTCCCGATCGGCATGTACGGGTCGGTGACTAACACCGCTTTCGGCACAGAACAGGCGGCCAGGAGCCAGGGCGACCTCTGGATCAATTGGTTTACCGACAACGCGCCGAACTCGCGCTACTTCTTTTATCTGGTGGACGAGCCCGGCGCCGAACAGTTCGACTGGATCAAGGAGCGGTCGGGCTGGATCAGGAACAATCCCGGCCCGGGCAAAAAACTGCCGGTGTTCATCACCCGGGAGTACACCGCCGAGCTGGATTATTACATAGACCTCTGGGCCGGCTATCACGGCGTGGACCTTACTCAGTTGCCCAAGCTCAGGCATCAGGGCAAGGACCACTGGTTCTACAACGGCGCGCGGCCGCGCTACGGGTCGGTGATCCTGGAAGCCGAGGCGGTGGACTTCCGCATGAACGCCTGGGCCAAATACCTCTACCAGGTCAACGCCTGGTTTCTCTGGCACGGCACGCATTGGATTCACAACGGCCAGGG
>JAZDIG010000014.1:0-2630 GCA_043805105.1 Candidatus Glassiibacteriota bacterium
CGATGGCCCACCCGCTGGTCTCGTTCGGCTCCGACGGCGTGGCGGTCCGGCCGGACGGGCCCCTGGGCCGGGGCAAGCCCCACCCGCGCTGGTACGGCACCTTTCCCCGTATCCTCGGCCGCTACGTCCGGGAAGAAAAAGCGCTGACCCTCGAACAGGCGGTCACCAAGATGACTTGGAAGAACGCCCAGAAGCTCGGGATCGCCGACCGGGGCCTAGTGAAAGAGGGCCTGGCTGCCGATATTTTCATTTTCGATCCCGAGCGGATAATCGACCGAGCCACGTTCAGCGAACCCCATCAGTACAGCGAAGGAATCAGATTCGTGTTAGTCAACGGCCGGGTGGTTCTCGAAGGCGACCGTCACACCGGCGCCCGGCCCGGCCGGATTATCTACGGTTGGGGCAAGAGCTGAGCTGTGGTTTTGGCGCCTTTTCAGATCAGGCTGTACTCTCCGGGCCTGGGCGCCGGGCTGATCGGCAGGGGACCGAAGGCGAAGGACTTGGGCACCAGGTCCTGCTTCGACTGCATGATCTTTTCCCATTCGACAGTGGTTCCCGAATAGGCGGCTTCGCGGCCCATGATCGCGGTCAGGGTCGATTCGGCGATACTTCTGGCATCGTTGACCAGCCGGCCGCTGCGGATACTGGCAACCAGGTCGGTCTGTTCCTGCTGGCGCGAATCGATCCGCGGCTCGCGATACATCCACTTGTTTTCCCCGGTGATGAACAGCCGTCCGTCCTGTTCCATCACGGCCGTCCCTTTGGTGCCCACCACTTCCACTCCCACCTTGGTATCGGTATTGCCCCACTGCCGGCAGATACTGACTACATGCAGGCCGCCGGGGTATTCGTAGTCGATGGCGAAGTGGTCGTAGATGTTGCCGTAGAGCGGTTCAGTTCGCACCGTGCGGCCGCCCACCCCCATCGCCGACACCGGCAGGCCGCCCAGCACCCAGTTGACGTTGTCCAGGTCATGGATGTGCTGTTCGACGATATGGTCGCCGGAGAGCCAGGTGAAATAGTACCAGTTGCGGGTCTGCCATTCCATGTCGTTCCAGCCCGGCTGGCGTTCGTACTTCCAGAGGAAGCCGGTGTTGTAGTAGCAGCGCACGGCCATGATCTGGCCGATCTGGCCGTCCTGAACCCGCTTGACCACCTCGATGAAAGCCGGGTCGTGCCGGCGCTGGGTGCCGGCCATCACCGCCAGGCCTTTTTTCTGAGCCGTTTCCCCGGTGGCGATAAACTGCCTCACCCCGCTGGCGTCCACGGCCACGGGCTTTTCGGCGAACACGTGCTTGCCGGCCTCGATGCAGGAGGCGAAGTGAATGGGCCGGAAGCCAGGCGGTGTGGCCAGGAGGACCAGATCCACCCCGCAGTCGAGCAGCTTCCGGTAGGCATCGAAGCCCACGAAGCAGCGCTCATCCGTGACGTCCAGGCCCTTGAGCGGACCGCCCTGGCGCTTGGGGTCGGCGAGGACCTTGCGGCATTTTTCCAGCCGGTCTTTGTAGAGGTCGGCCAGGGCCACCAGCCGGACGTTCTGCGCTCCGGCGAGGATGTTGTCGGCCGCGCCGGTTCCCCGGCCGCCGCAGCCCACCAGCCCGATCCGCAGCGCCTCGCCCTCGGCGGCTCTCCCCCTGCCCGCGATTGAAAATCCGGCCACTGCCCCGCCCGCGGCAAGCCTGCCGGCGGTTTTCAGAAAGTCGCGGCGCGATTGGGTCCGGTCGGTATCCTTGCGCTGGCTCATGACAGACCGCCTGCTGAAATTTGGATGTAAAAGTTTCAGGACCTTACAAACGGATTTTTTTCCTCGAGTCTTCTGGATATTCACCCCCGGATTATTCACAAATCAGCATAAATCCAGTAGGGGCGGCTCCCTGTGTCCGCCCGTTGTTTGGGAATGTTTCGATGGTAATCGGGCGCACAGGGGATTTCGCCTCCAGAGGGGAGGGTTTCAAACCATCCCCTACAGGTTAATCGGGCGCACACGCGGGTGCGCCCCTACATAAAATTCTAAAAGAAAAATTTATATCGATTAGATAGTGTCCTTCTGCCGGCGGGAGCAGTGCTTTCCTGATAAATACTATGCGGTTAAGCCGGTGGCAAGCCTGAGTACAGGGGACAGACCGTTTCAGACGGTGATTTTTCTTATTCGAAGCCCGCGGATTTATTATTATTCCCTGCGGCATCAGCTTGACTACGGATTCCCGACGACATCAACCTGTTTACAAACCAAACCGAGGAGGGAGCGTGTCTGCATTATTCCAAACATTCCGCAGGCGGGCCGGCGGGCGAGCCGCCGGGCTGGGCACGGCGACGGTCGTGCTGGCCGCCGTTCTTTGCGGCTGTTCGGCTTCCGGCAGCGGCCGGGAGGACTCGCAAGCGCAGCCGGCGAACCAGGCGCAGGCCGTTGCCGGCGGTGAACAGAAAGTCGAGCGCCGCTGGGATAGGCTGTACGGCAACGCGCTTTTCCGGCTGATCGAGGAGAAGCACCTGGCCTGGCTGCCTTTAGGTATACTGGAGGAGCACGGCGAACAGCTGCCCTGGGAGCTGGACGGCGAAAAGGCCCACCTGGTCTGTATCCGCCTGGCGGATAAGATGGGCGGCGTGGTCCTGCCGGTCAACCAGTATGC
>JAZDIG010000015.1:0-3872 GCA_043805105.1 Candidatus Glassiibacteriota bacterium
GCCATGATTCCATTCAAGGACAATGTCCCGACCCGCCGGCCGGCGGTGGTCACCATCCTGTTGATCGCAGTCAACGGCCTGGTATTCATCTACCAGCAGACCCTGCCCCACCAGACCCAGGTGGACCTGGTGTACCATTACGGGACGATACCGGCGCGGATCGCCGACCTGAGGTCGTGGCTCTTTCCGGGTGTGCAAAACCCGGCGGTTTCGCTGGTGAGCTCGATGTTCATGCACGGCGGCTGGCTCCATCTGGGCGGCAACATGCTCTATCTCTGGATTTTCGGCAACAACGTGGAAGATTCGATGGGCCGGGTGCGCTTCCTGGTCTTCTACCTGATCTGCGGCCTCACTGCGGCGGCGGCCCAGGTGGCGAGCGCCCCGGACTCCACGGTGCCGATGGTGGGCGCCAGCGGTGCGGTGAGCGGAGTGCTGGGCGCTTACCTGATCCTGCATCCGTTCGCCCGGGTGCTCACCCTGGTGTTCATCATCTTCTTCATCCGGGTGATCGAGCTGCCGGCGATCTTCGTGCTGGGTTTCTGGTTCATGCTCCAGGTCCTCAGCAGCCTGGCCGCCCCGGCCGGAGAGGGGGGAGTGGCCTGGTTCGCCCACATGGGCGGGTTCTTCGCCGGCCTGGTGCTGATACGCTTTTTCCAGAACCGCAGGCTCCAGCGGCGCTATTCCTGGCGTTGAGCCGGGCCTGTCCCGGGAGGCCGGCTTTATCTCCCTGGACAGACCGCCGCCCGCAACAGCCTCTTGACCGGAACCGCTCGAATCCTTATCATTTGCATCAATTGTTGCAGTCCTTCCCGGAAATACAATTTAGCAATGGTGAAAGCGGAGAGCCTTCGATGAAAGTGCTCATAATCGGCGCCACCGGGCACATCGGCACCTGGCTCGTGCCCAGACTGGTCAACCGGGGGTACGAGGTGGCGGTGATGTCCCGGGGCGAAAGGGAGCCGTATAAACCCGATCCGGCCTGGCGCAAGGTACAGAGAATCGTAGTCGACCGGAAAGCCGAGGACGAAAAGGGCGCGTTCGGCCGGAAAGTGGCGGAAGTGGGCGCCGAGGTGGTGATCGACCTGATCCTCTTCCATCCGGATAGCGTCCCGCAGCTGATCGAAGCGCTGGCCGGCCGGGTCAGCCAGTACGTCTATTGCGGCACGATGTGGGTCTACGGCCCGACCGTGACGGCCCCCACCACCGAGGACGATCCGCGTCAGCCCGAGGATGAATACGGCCGGCAGAAAGCCCGGATCGAACAGATCCTGCTCGAAGAAGCGCAGGCCGGCCGCTTCCCGGCTACCGTGCTGCACCCCGGCCACATAGTCGGACCGGGCTGGCCGCCGGTCGGACCGGCCGGCAACCTCAACCTGCGGGTGTTCGAAAAACTGGGGCGGGGCGAGGAAGTGGTGCTCCCGGACCACGGCCTGGCGACCCTGCACCACGTGCACGCGGACGACGTGGCCCAGGCCATGGCGCTGGCGGCGGCCAACCCGCAGGCGGCGACAGGCCGGAATTTCAACGTGGTCAGCCCCCAGGCCCTCACCCTGCGCGGTTTCTGCAACGCGGTGGCCGGCTGGTTCGGCACTCGGGCCCGGCTCGCCTACCGCGACTGGGACCAATGGCGCAAGCACGAGAGCGACTACGACGTGGAAGTGACCTGGGAGCACATCCGCAACTGCCCGTGCGGCTCGATTGAAAAAGCCCGCCGCCTCCTGGGCTACGAACCCGCCTACAGCTCGCTGGCGGCGGTCAGGGAATCCCTGGCCTGGCTGATCGACAACGGCCGGGTCGACCTGCCGCGGCTGGACTGAGGCGCCGATGGCCCGGATGCTGAAACACATGGTCTGCGTACGCTTCAAGCCCCAGGCTTCCCCGGGGCAAATCGAGGAGATCGAGCGGGAGTTCGCCCGGCTGCCGGAGGTGATCGATGGGATCGAGGGGTTCGAAGCCGGACGCAACGTTTCGGTCGAGGACAAGGCTCTGGGCTTCACCCATCTCTGGCTGCTCACTTTCCGGGACCAGGCCGCGCGGGACGCCTACCTGCCCCACCCGGCCCACCAGGCGTTCAGCCGTAAGCTCTCCCGGGTGCGGGACGCCGTTTTCGTCTTCGATTACTTGGCAGGAGAATAACCGTGAAAACCAACCGACCGGCAATGCTCTACAACCTGTTCCCTCTCTTGGCCGGGCCTTTCAGCCGCTGGCGTCAGCACCTGGAGCGGGCGGCCCGCATGGGCTTCAACTGGGTGTTCGTCAACCCCGTCTCCTATCCCGGCTTTTCCGGCAGCCTGTACGCGGTCAAGGATTACTTCTCTTTCAATTCGCTTCTGCTGGACGAAAGGCCGGACCTCGACCAGTTCTCCCAGTTCCGGGCCGCAGTGAACACCGCCCACGAGCTGGGGCTGCGGTTCATGATCGACCTGGTGATAAATCACACCGCGATCGACAGCCTGCTGGTCCGGGAACACCCCGCTTGGTACAAACGGGACCGGAAAGGCAAGATCAAAAATCCGGGAGTGTGGGAGGGCGATAAGCTGGTCACGGTCTGGGGCGATCTGGCCGAAATCGACAACGAAGGCAGCCCGGAGCGGGAAAGCCTGTGGGAGTACTGGGGCAAGCTGGTGGACTGGTACATCAACCAGGGGATCGACGGCTTCCGCTGCGACGCGGCCTACAAAGTGCCCGCCGCACTGTGGCGCAACCTGATTCCGCGGGCCAGGGAGAGAAACGTCGAGGTCGCTTTCTTCGCCGAAAGCCTCGGCTGCACTGTCGACAAGGTGGTAATGCTGGCCGAAAGCGGCTTCGACTACGTCTTCAACAGCAGCAAGTACTGGGATTACCTGGAGCCATGGTGTCTGAGCCAGTACGAGCAGAGCCGGCAACTGGCGCCCTCGGTGAGTTTTCCGGAAAGCCACGACACGCCGCGGCTGGCCGCAGAGCTGAAAGACTGCCCGGATGCCGTGCGCCAGCGCTACACGTTCGCCGCCCTGTTCAGCACCGGGCTGTTGCTGCCGATCGGCTTCGAGTTTGGTTTCACCCGCAGGCTGCACGTGGTGCGCACCCGGCCCGAAGACTGGGAAAACACCGGTGTCGATCTGACCGGCTTCATCGCCGCGGTCAACCGCTTCAAGCTCGGCCGGGCCATTTTCTGCGTCGAACAACCCACCTACAGTTTCGGCCTGCACCCCGGCACCGGCGAAGTGACCGGGATTATCAAAGTGGCGGGCAAAGCGGGCCCCAGCGCGCTGATCCTGCTCAACCGTAACCTGCAAAAACCTCAGCGGGCCGTGATCGACGATATCGGCCGTTGCCTGCCGGGCCGGGGTGAAATAAAGCTCTTCGACCCTCTGCGGGACTTCTTTGGCGAAGCGGTCGGGGAGAATGCTTTCAGCAGGGAGCTTTCACCCGCCGGGATCCTGGTGCTTCTGCGCGGCTGATCCGGGACGGAATTCCAGTTGGCATTTTTTTGGACAGTTCTAGCCCCGCGCCCCCAAAAAAAGCCCCTCATCGGAGGGGCTTTTCTTTTATCGGGGGCCGGAGGTCAATCAAGCCACATCGGAGTGGCCGTGCATGAAATCCATAAAGGATGTCTTGACTTCCTCCGCGGCCTGGGCCTTGAGCCGGCTCATCTCTTCCGGCGTGAACGGCTTGAAATTGCGCACGACCTCGAGGTTCAGGTCGAGATGCTCGGGCTTGGGATGGCCGATCGTGGCCGAGGTCACCGGCAGGCTCAGCGAATAGCGGATGCAGGTGCGGTAATCGTACTTTTCGTACTTGTTGACGATCAGGTCCTGGCCCATCACTTTCATGGCGATAATCCCGAGTCCTTTTTCCACGGCCACCGGCAGCGCGTTCTCCTCGAAACCCAT
>JAZDIG010000016.1:0-12342 GCA_043805105.1 Candidatus Glassiibacteriota bacterium
CCGAACAGTCGCGTGAGCCGCCTCTGGCGAGCTCGTATTCGCAAGGATGGGTAAACCATGAACCAGCCTACAGTTGCCAATGTAATTATCTCCAATAACTCCCTGAAGGTACATATGAGCTAATACTTGACTTCCAAGACAATCGCTACATAAAACTCGAAAAGACAAATTTTATGAACTCCGGTTACAAAGATGCCAGCCTCCGGTCGACCAGCTTCATGAAATCTTCCTGCAGCCTAACGATCCTTTCAGTACCGGCCTTTTTCGTTTCGGCCAGTTTCGCTCCGGCCGGTACTTTACTACGCACGCTGAAATAAAACTTGATTTTCGGCTCGGTGCCGCTGGGCCTCAGCGAAACCTTGCTCCCGTCTTCCAGGAAATACACCAGCACGTTGGCTTCGGGCAGATTCGTCGTGACCGCACTGCCATCGGCCAGGCTGACCCGCCGGTTAGTGAGCAGGTCCCAGCAGGCGCTGAGTTTCGAACCGGAAATCTCATCGGGCCGGTCCCCGCGGAAATTATCCATCAGGCCGGAAATCCGCCGGGCGCCCTCCTGGCCCTTGAGAGTCAGCGACACTCCGCTTTCGACGAAGTAGCCGAAGGCGGAGTAGATTTCATCGAGGTAATCGCCGAGCGTGATGCCGCGGTCGACGCACCAGGCCGCCGCTTCGCAGATCAGCTGGCTGCTCACCACGGCGTCCTTGTCCCGGGTGTAGGTGCCGGCCAGGTAGCCGTAGCTCTCCTCTCCGCCGAACAGGAAAGTCCTTGCCCCGCCCTCCTCTTCCAAGATCTTGATCTGTTCGGCGATGTACTTGAATCCGGTGAGCGTTTCCACGATCTCCGCGCCGAAACTATCGGCGATTTCGCGCTGCAGGTCGGTGGTGACGATAGTCTTGATGATTACCGGCCGGGCCGGCAGGCTGCCCCGTCCGGAGTGACTGGAAAGCACGTAGTGGCAGAGCAGCGAGCCGATCTGGTTGCCGTTAAGCAGAACGTATTCGCCCCGGCCGTCCCGGTAGGCCAGGCCCATCCGGTCGCAGTCCGGGTCTGTGCCGATCACAAGTTGCGCTCCGGTACTCCCGGCCCGGGCTATCGCCAGGTCGAGGGCGGCCTTTTCCTCCGGGTTCGGGCTTTTCACCGTGGGGAATTCGGAATCCGGCCGGCGCTGGCTTTCCAGCACGTCCACCTTGGTGAGGCCCATCCGTTCGAGCGCCCTGGGGATCATGGTCACGCCGGTGCCGTGGAGAGGGGTGTAGACCACCTTGAGCCGGGAGGCCGCCCGTCTGACCACCTCCGGCTGGATCACCTGTCCGGCCACCGCCCTCAGGTAGGCCTCGTCCACCTCTCCGTCCAGCCACTTCAACAGGCCCCTGGACTCGGCCTCCTCCCGGGAAATCCATTTGACCTGGTCGAGCGCTTTCACCTGACGCACCTGTTCGATAATCCCCTTGTCGTGTGGCGGAACGATCTGGCCGCCGTCGGTCCAGCTCACCTTGTAGCCGTTGTACTCAGGCGGGTTGTGGCTGGCGGTGATCACCACCCCGGCGGTGGCTTTGAGGTGGCGCACGGCGAAAGACAGGGTGGGCGTGGGCCGCAGCTCGGGGAAAAGCCAGGCCCGGATTCCATTGGCCGCCAGCACCTGGGCGGTTTCGAGCGCGAATTCAGGGCTTTTGCGCCGAGGATCGTGGGCGATCGCCACCGAAAGCTCTCGGCCGCCGGCCTGCTGCAGGAGGTAGTTGGCCAGGCCTTGGGTGGTCATGCGGATCACGAATTCGTTCAGTCGGTTGGTGCCTGCCCCCAGCACTCCTCTTATCCCCCCAGTGCCGAACTCCAGCTCCTGGTAAAACCGGTCGTTGATCTCCTCCCAGGCTTGCCTGTCGAACAGCGTTTTGATTTCCGCCGCAGTCGCCTCCCCGAATTCCGGCCTCATCCAGCTCCTGGCTCTCTGTTCCACTACCGGGTCAAGCATTTCGACTCCCCTGTCACCAAGGTTTAAATGGAAAGTTATCGGCTCAATCCGAATCAATCATAAAATCTGTATTAATCCGGTTTTGTGTAGGGGCGCACCCATGTGTGCGCCCTTAAGATCATAATATTTTCTCAATACAGGGCAGACACGGGGGTCTGCCCCTAAAGGTTTTGTGGTGATTTTTGATTCACCCGGATAAAGCGATCTTCCTGCCTTGCCGAATAGAAATTAAGGAATTGACCCGGCCGGGACAACTGAAAATTTCGCAGGATGTGGAGGATAACTTGCTGATTGTCAGCGAGGTAGGGCCGGGTAAGGCTGGCTTTTCCCATCCGGGAAGTTGATTTCCGACGCTTACGGTTTTATATTTCAGCCCGCTCATAATGCTGAACGAGACCGATTTTGCCGGCGTGGTGGAATTGGTAGACACACGGGACTCAAAATCCCGCGGGAGCAATCCTGTGACGGTTCGACTCCGTCCGCCGGCACCAAAAATTTGGGCGACAGTAGTGTGCATTTACGCCTGTCGCCTTTTTCATTTCCCCGCCAGAAGGTAGTACAGCGCCAGGGCCAGCGCAGCCATCGCGATCAGGAATTCGATAAACCGGCTCCTGGCTCCCGCCTGCGCTTCCTTCATGGCTTTCTTCAGCTCCGGCTGGCTCTCGACGTACTCCTCCACCCGGTCCTTGGCGTCCTTGAGGTCCAGTTTCCACTGCAGTCGGACAATCTTGATAGCCTCGATTTTGTTCCCCTTGCGCAAGGCGGCGATAGCCGACTCTGGGAAATCGGGGTTTTCGTCCGGTATATTATCCATATTTCACCATTACACTGTGAGTTATCCGTTTGGCTCGGCTGAGAGTGCTCACTGCCTGAACCGCCGATTCGTGGATAGCCTTCCATAGATAAGGCTATCATTATCGATGAACATATTCAAGTACCGAGTTTTCCCCGGAACGGTGCCCTCATATCCGAACAGGCGCCGGATTCAGGCCGGCTTTTCTCTTTCAAATCCTTTGCATTGCCCACCGAATAATGCTAACAATATTATCCTCCGGTCAGCGCCTGTTAATCGGGTGTCTGCCATCTCGAACCTCTACTTCCCGGAGGCGACTCATGCGCTTTCTATCTCGCTCAAGTTTTTCCGCTTACGCGCTCTGCTCACTGATTCTGATAGCGGCCTCCTCCGGCCCGGTCTCGGCCCAGATGCCACGGCCCGACTCCCTGCTTGCCACCAACCTCCGGGCCGAATTCCGCAACGGCCAGACCTTCCTCTACTGGGCCGAGGCTGACACCGCCAGGGTCCGGGCCTACCGGGTCCTCCGCCACACGGAACGGATCACGGACGAAAACGTATCTGTGGCCCGGGTGATCGCCGAATCTGTCGCCGCCGGCTCGGGGCTTGACTACGTGCACCGGGCGATTTTCAAACAGGAGCGCGGGTTTGTTACCACCAGCCTAAGTGAACCGCTTTCTCCCGGCCGGGGCCTGTTCGTCCACACCGCCGACACCCGGGGGGATGCCTTCTACGCGGTGGCGAGCCTGGATTCGGCAGGCAACCCGGCCGGCGGCCTGTCTCCAGGCAGGAACAGCCTCGAGCGGCCGGTGGCGGAATACCCGGACCTGATAAAGCCCGTGCTGATCGAAAGGCTGAGGACCGCTACCGGCACGGCGGAGGTCTACTGCCACTGGGTGGGAAATGACATGCACCCCAAGGAGGGCATGGCCTGGCGTTTCGCTGTCACCACCTCCCCGCACCATAATCCCCGGGGCCGGCATCCGCTGCTGGTCAACCTTCACGGCGCGGGCGGCAGCTACGGCACCGCCCACACTCTCGGCGACGACTGGGTGATCCTCTACCCTGACATGCGCACGGTCACATTCCACGGCGGGGCGGTGGCCGGCTGGGAGGGCAACGGGTCGAACTTCTGGTTCGGCCTGAACTCCAATTTCTACAACCGCGCTGACCCTTACGGCGGGATCAACGTCAACTACGATGAAAGGCGTCTTGTGTGGACCATCCGCTGGGTGATCGAGAACTACGGCATCGACCCCAACCGGGTGCACATTCAGGGCGGCTCCATGGGCGGCTTCGCCACGCTGAACCTGGCCCTGCGCTATCCCGAACTGTTCGCCTCGGCTTTCGCCCGCGTGCCCAACGTCGACTTTTTCCGGATGTCGCCCTACGCCGACAGTATCTGCACGATGCACTGGGGGCCGCGGGAAAAGAACATCCTCACCAATGAGGGGATCGGCGTGTACGACCGGATGGACCTGGTGAAGTTCGTGCGGGAGCGCCCCGAGGTGGATTTCCCGGTGATCATGACCCTCAACGGCAAGCAGGACAAGCTGATCGGCTGGGAGGGGCCGCGGCTTTTCTACCAGGCGATGCAGGAAACCGGCCACGCCCTGATCGCCTTCTGGAGCACAGGCGGCCACGCCGGACCGCGTGGGTCGGAATACGGTGTCCCGCCAGAACATTACGAAATCGACCTGCGGCGGCTGCGGCGCGACGAAAGCTACCCCGCGCTCTCTTTCGCCTCCAATAATCACGATCCCGGCACTTCCACCGATAACGGCGACCCGGCCGGCTGGCTCAACGCTACCCTGTCCTGGCGCGACCCGGTCGACCGGCCGAACGAGTACGGGGTGACGATCGAGCCCTTGAACGGCAGGCGCTTCGAGGCCACGGCGGACGTCACTCCCCGCCGGCTGCAAAGTTTCACGGTGGAGCCGGGAAAAGCTTACGCTTACGAAAATATCGACCTCGCCACCGGCCGCTCCGTGCAGAAAGGAACTCTCCGGCCCGATAAGTACAACCTTTTGACTGTCAAGGGATTCCGTATTGGGAGAGCGGGCAGCCGGCTGAAAATAACCACGGTTTCACCATAACAGTGGCCGGACCGTTCATCGAAGTTTCCGGCTTGTCAGCCGGGATTATTCATAAAAATTTTTCTTTTCGGGTTTTTTGTAGGGAATTTACGATAACTTGTGAATAATAAGGTCAGGATGCGCCTGCTTCTTGACTCACAGACGTTTAACCGGTAATCTGATTCCGGGCATTTTCACCTGTCGGAACAGTCTCTCATTTGGCTGCGATCCCTTTACCGGCCACTTTCTTACAGGCAGACCCATGCCAAATAAATCACGATTTATCGTCCCGTGGCTTGCAGCTCTTATATCGCTCGTGTTTTATACAGTACTGACGGCCGGGAATTTCAACGTGCCTCGCTGGCACCCCCGCCTGTTCGGGCCGGCGGACTACCTCAGGGAGCTGGCTGCCGCCAAACCCCTGGATTTCCAGCGGGTCACGGAGGTGGCGATCGAGCTGGAGGGCAATGACCACGAGCGGATGATTTCCCAGGCCCTGGTCTATGCCGTACGTGGCGACCGCTGGTGCGCAGAAACCGCGATCAAGGCTGCGATGACGTACATCGAGGGCCCGGTCCGGACCGGCCACGAGACTTTCGGCAGCGACCTGGCCCGCTGCGCCTTAGTCTACGACCTCTGTTTCGACCTCTGGACGACCGAGCAGCAGCAGAAGTTCCACGACTATTTTAACCGTACCGTGGACGCCAACGTCAATTCGGAAACCAGCCCCTTCCATAACGGCTATTTCAGCTACAAGAACTGGGGTATCGGAATGGCGGCCCTGGCCACCTGGCACGAAAACGAGCGGTCGCCGCAGATTTTCGCCGACCTGGACCGCGAAATCCGGCAACGGGCAGCGCCGGCGCTGGCTAAGGCCGGCAATGGCGGAGGCTGGGCCGAGGGCTACTACGTGAACTATTGGACTTACGAATGGTGCTTTTTCCTGGAAACCGCCAGACGATGCGCCGGGGTGGATTACTACGGGCTTTCTCCGGAGTTCCTGGGCCAGCGGGCCGTGGCCAGCATGTTCGAGACCTATCCGGGGATAAGCGAAAGAGGTTCGCGGCGGCCCATTCCAATGGGCGACGGCGCGGGCCGGGTCTTCACCGGCGAGCGGGACAAAAACCTCAGCGTGCGCCGCATCCTCGTCAGCCGCTTCCGCGACGACCCGGACCATCAGGTGGTGCACGCCTTCAACGAAATGACCCCGCGAGTGGGCGCCTCGGTTTACGCCTACCTGGATTTCCTCTGGCGCGACACCACCGTAGTGAAGGGCGACTTGTCTTCCTTCCACCTCTCGCACCTCAGCCCCGGGCCGGGCTACGTCTCGGCCCGCTCCAGTTGGCAGGATGATGCCACCTATTTCTTTTTCAAGTGCGGCGACCGCTTCACTTCCCACCAGAACCTGGACAACGGCCATTTTCTGATCTATAAGCGCGAGGAGCTGGCCGGCCAGGGCGGCCAGTTCTATTCTTTCGCCACCGCCCACGAAGTGAACTACATGCTGCGCAGTATCGCCCACAACACGATCCTGGTCTATGATCCATCCGAAACCTGGCCCGACATCCGCTACCACACTCATCTCTACGGCACACCCGTGGTCAACGACGGCGGCCAGCACCACGACTGGCCGCACCACAACGGCGCGGTCCAGGACGCCGAGGACTGGGAGAAAAACCGTCAGCTCTACGACATCGCCGACCTGGTGGCTTTCGAGGACCGCGGCGAATACCTCTACACCGCCGGCGACTGCAGCCGCTCCTACCGCAAGGCCAAGCTCGACTTCTTCACCCGCCAGATCGTGTTTCTGCGGCCCAACACGTTCGTCATTTTCGACCGGGTGCGGTCCACCCGGCCGGAGCTGCGCAAGAGCTGGCTTTTGCAGGCGATGCAGGTGCCGGATAAACGCGGCGGACTGCTGGTGGTCACCAACGGCGCGGGCCGGCTGTTCGTGCAGACCCTGCTGCCGGAAAAGTTCGATCTGCGCCTGGTTTCGGGAGACAGTCTTTACGTGGTGGACGGCAAGCGGTTCCCGCCGGACCTGGAAGTGGGCCCGGCGCCGGCTTGCCGGGTGGAAGTGTCGCCCTCCAGTCCGTCCCGCACCGACTATTTCCTGCACGTCCTGACCGCGGCCGACACTACGGTGGGCGATGTCCCCCGCGCCGCGGTCAGGCTGGACGGCTCCCGCGTGGAGATAAGTTTGGATGGGACGAAGATCGGTTTCCTCACCGACAGAGTCGGCGGGGAAATCGAGATCGGCGGCGGCAAGTTCGAGCTGGCCGAGGAAATTATCCGCGATTACTGAGCCTGCCGGACAGAGGTTGGACTGGAGCCCGAGCCATGCTTAAGGTTAATAAAGTCTGCCTGCTGATTTTTCTGCTTTCGGCCCTCGGTGGACCGGCTTGGGCCCAGAGCGTCCAGGACACTTCCCGTCACGCCGTGCCCACCACCCATCCCCGTCTGCTGGGACCGGTGGAGCGGCTGAAAGAGCTGGCCCGGGACCGCGAAAATGCCTACACCCGCACGAAAAATGCAGCCCACAACCCGGACGCCGGCGACCACGAAAAGATGATTTCGCTGGCGATCGTCGCCGCCGTGGAAGACGACAGCGCCTACGCCAGGGAAGCGATCGGGCTGGCGCTGAACTACATCAACGCCCCCGTCCGGATCGGCCACGAGACGTTCGGGCACGACCTGGCTCGCTGCGCCATCGTTTATGACTTCTGCTGGAAGTGGTGGACGGCCCAGGAACGCAGCGCCTTCCACACTTACATGAACGCCACCGTGGACGCCAACACCGGTTCGGAGACCTCGCCCTTTCACAACGGCTGGTACGGATATAAGCACTGGGGAATCGGCCTGGCCTGCTACGCCACCTGGTACGAAAATCCGCGGGCGCCATCGATTCTGGCGGTGACGGAAAATGACTTCCGCACGCGGGCGGGCCCGGCCCTGGAAATGGCCGGCGACGACGGCGGCTGGGCCGAGGGGTACTACGTCAACTACTGGAATTACGAGTGGATATTTTTCTGCGAGGCGGCGCGCTGGTGCGAGGGGCTGGATTACTACGAGCTGGCCCCGAAGTTCTTCCGCAACCGCGCCGTGGCGACCATGTTCGAGACTTATCCCGGCATCCGGGAGTACGGCTCGCGCCGGTCGATTCCGATGGGTGACGGCGGCGGCCGGGTCTACGGCGGCGACCGGGACAAGGTGCTATCCGTGCGGCGAGTCCTGGCCAGCCGCTACCGGGACGATCCGGACAATCAGGTGGTGAACGCCTTCAACGAAACCACGCCGCGCTCCGCCACCGGGGTGTACGCTTACAAGGACCTGCTCTGGCGCGACACGACCGTGGTCCAGGGCGACCTTTCATCATTCAAGCTCAGCCACTACAGCCCCGGTCCGGGTTATGTTTACGCCCGCAGCAGCTGGAAAGAGGATGCCACTTACTTTTTCTTCAAATGCGGCGACCGTTTCACCTCCCATCAGCACCTGGACAACGGCCATTTCCTGATTTACAAGTACGAGGAGCTGGCCGGGGACGGCGGCCATTACGAAACTTTCGGCTCGTCCCACGACGTCAACTACCACCTGCGCACGATCGCCCACAGCACGATCCTGATCGACCTGCCGGGGGAATCGTGGCCTGACATCCGGGCCGGCACGGTGAGCGGCAACGATGGCGGCCAGCATCACAACTGGCCGCACCACAACGGCGCAGTGGAGGATCCCCAGGCCTGGCTGGCCGACCGCCAGTTGTACGACATCGCTGACATGCTGGCAGTCCAGGACGCCGGCGATTACCTGTACGTGGCCGGCGACTGCAGCCGCTCCTACAACAGCCTCAAGCTCGACTACTTCACGCGCCAGATCGTCTTCATCCGTCCCGGCACGTTCGTGATATTCGACCGGGTGAAAGCCAAAAAGTTATCCTACAAAAAGACCTGGCTCCTGCAGGCGATGAAAGTGCCCGAGCGGCGCAACGGCTTCCTGGTGGTCACCAATGGCAAAGGCAGGCTGTTCGTGCAGACCCTGCTGCCGGCGCCGCCGATAATCCAGTTTTACGCCGGAGATTCTCTTTACACCTACGGCAGCCGCAACTACCCGCCCGAATTCGACACCGGCCCGGCGCCCGAATGCCGGGTCGCAATCTCACCCCTGAGTTACACCGCCGAAGATCTTTTTCTCAACGTTCTCACCGCCACCGATTCGACCGTGGCAAGCGTGGAAGCCGCCTCCTCATCCACGAAAGGCGATACGGTGACGGTAAAAGTGGGGCGCTGGAATGTAAACTTTACGATGAGCAAGGTGGGATTCGCTATCGCCAGCGAGGGCTGCACTCTGCCGGGGGACGTGGACGGCGACGGAGAGGTGGGGATGGCGGACGTTCTGGAGATAATCCGCTTCGCAACCGGGATCAAGACCCGCTCGGACGTTCAGAAGACTTGCGCGGACCTGAACGGGGATGACAGAATCAACGTGCTGGACGTCGTGGGTTGTCTCATCCGTTCGGCCAGGCCCGGCCACTGACGGAAGAGGAAGCGAATGCTCCCGACGATATTATGACTTTCTTTCGCTACGAGCATACGTAACTGAACGCACTATACAGGAGACAGGGAGATGACAGGACAGGCCGTGAAACTGATTGCCGTGACCGCCCTGGCGATTTTACAGTTCGGCTGCTCGCAGTCAGGCGATAGTAGCTCCTCCGGGAGGCATCCCGTGCCGAAAGAGCATCCCCGGCTGCTGGGATCGGCGGATTGGCTGAAAAAGCTGGCGGCCGAACGGCCGGAGGCCTGGTCCCGCGTGCTGGAAACGGCCCGCAGCGGCCAGGCGGACCGTCATGCGAAAATCATCTCCCTGGGACTGGCCTACGTGATCGAGGGAGACCAGGCGCAGGGCCGGCAGGCGGTGGATATCGCCCTGGAAAAGATCGGCGAGCCGATCATGGTAGGCCACGTACCGTTCGGCAGCATGCTGGCGGACCTGGCCCTGGCCTACGATCTCTGCTGGCCCCTCTGGAGCGAGGAAGAGCGGCAGAAATTTTTCGATTATTTCGGCAGGACCGTGGATGCCAACGTTCGCAGCGAAACCCACGTCTTCCACAACGCCTGGTATTCCTACAAGCACTGGGGCTACGGCCTGGCCGGCTACGCCACTTATTACGAGTACGAGCGAGCGCCGGAAATCGTGGCGGCGATCGAAAAGGAGTACCGCGAGCGAGTGGTGCCTTCCTTTGCCCTGGCCGGAGACGGCGGGGGCTGGGCCGAGGGCTATTACGTGCATTACTGGTCTTACGAATGGATGTTTTTCTGTGAGGTGGCCCGGCGTGTCGAGGGAGTGGACTATTTCGCCATGTCTCCGGAATTCCTCGGCCGGCGCGCGATAGCCGGCATGTTCGAAATGTACCCCGGAATCGGCGAATACGGTTCGCGCCGGCCCATTCCGATGGGGGACGGCGGCGGCAGGATCTACGGCGGCGACCGCGACAAGACCCTCAACGCGAGGAGAATCCTGGTCAACCGCTTCCGCGACGACCCCGACCATCAGGTCGTGCACGCTTTCAACGAAACCACGCCCCAGGTCGGTTCACGCTCCCAAGCCTACAAGGATTTCCTCTGGCGCGACACGAGTTTACAGAAAGGGGATCTCCAGTCTTTCAAGCTTTCGCACGTCAGCTCCGGGCCTGGCTACGTCTATGCCCGCAGCGGCTGGGACGAGGACGCAACTTACTTCTTTTTCAAGTGCGGCGACCGCTTCACGGCCCATCAGCACCTGGACAACGGTCATTTCCTGATCTACAGGCACGAGGAGCTGGCAGCCGACGGCGGCCAGTATGCCGGCTTCGGCGATGACCACGATGTCAACTACCACCTGCGCACGATAGCCCACAGCACGCTCCTGGTCCGCGACCCGGAGGAGACCTGGCCCGACATCCGGGCCTTCAGGAGCCAGTTCGGCGGGGAAATCGACAACGACGGCGGCCAGCACCACCATTTCCCTCATCACAACGGCGCGGTGGGCGATGCCCGGGAGTGGCTGCGCGACCGGCAGCTTTACGACATCGCCGACCTAACGGCTTACGATGACCGGGGCGCCTATCTCTACACCGCCGGAGACTGTTCGCGGGCCTATTCCCCGGCCAAGCTCGATTATTTCACCCGGCAGATCGTCTACATCCGGCCGGGCACGTTCGTCATTTTCGACCGGGTAAAATCGACCGTGCCTGCCTTCAGGAAAACCTGGCTCCTGCAGGCGATGAAAACACCCTCCGGCCAGGATGGCAGTCTGGTAATCACCAATGGCCGGGGACGGCTGTTCGTCCAGACCCTGCTGCCAGCCGACGCCGCAGTCCGGGTGGTGAGCGGAGAAAATTTGTACAACTACAACGGGACAAGCCATGCCCCGGCCGAGGAGCGGGGGGCGGCGCCGGAAGCCAGGATCGAAGTCTCGCCCGGCGGGGAACGGGAGGTAGATTACTTCCTTCACGTCCTGACCGCCACCGATTCTGAAATCGAGAGCGTGCCGGCCGCGGTCTGCCAGGACCTGGACGAGGCCGTCGAGGTGCAGGCGGGCGGGTTCAGACTCCATTTCAGCAAGGACAAGGTGGGCGGCTGGATAGACCCGGGGACCGGCAGGCAGGAGTTCACCACTGCTGTCGCCGGAATCTGACCGCGGAGAGAAGCGGGCAAAAAAAACCCCGGCGGGTTTCTACCCGCCGGGGCTCCAGTAAAAGAGCACGCAGCCTTAAACTGGCCTTACGTTTTGAGACTGCAGGCCCTTGGGACCTTCGACGATTTCGAATTCCACTTCCTGGTTTTCATGGAGGGTTTTGAAGCCATCCGACTGAATCGCGGAATAGTGCACGAAAACGTCAGCGCCGTCTTCCTGTTCGATGAAGCCAAATCCCTTAGCTTCATTAAACCATTTGACTTTACCCCTTGCCATACTGGCTACTCCTTAAACAAAAATTGAAGCACGCGCCCGGACTTCCCTTTACGGCAAACCGGGCCAATCGACTACAGAATATCCGCCCGCAGGCGAATATCCAGGCTATAGAATTTACATCGATTCGAGCTTTAAGCAAGGAAAAAGTGATAATTTCAGGCCGTTTCTTCAATCGGCAGGGCATTTCGAGCGGCAAAAGAGATAGTATCCTGATCGAAATCCCCGGTAAGAGTAGCCATGGACGACACTCCTTTCAGGCGTCTTCCTCTGCCGGCTTACACGGTGTTCAGTCAGCCGTCCGGGTATTTCCGTAACTCCCGGCGGATGCACCGGATCAGCGCCCCGTGCGCGCAACGCTCCAGCCTCTTATTTTTCTGGAATTACCAATTCCAGCCAGTTATTATCAATGATCTTTCCCCGCCGACTGTCGATTTCCGGAAGAACCGGCCATGAAGGCAGGCCGTTTCGTCGTGGGGATGCTAAAACCCGAAGATTTCCGGCAGAACCGATACACTTATCCGGCTGTTCTTCCAACTTCAAACCTGTTTCCGGAGGAA
>JAZDIG010000017.1:0-4237 GCA_043805105.1 Candidatus Glassiibacteriota bacterium
GGATCACCCGGCGGGCGCGCTCCACCACGCGCTGGTCGTGGGTGGAAAAGAGGAAGGTGACGCCGAGGTCACGGTTGAGCCGCTCCATGAGGTCTAGCAGCACGCCGGCGGAGGCGCTGTCGAGGTTGGCTGTGGGCTCATCGGCCAGGACCAGGCGCGGTTCGGTGCTGATTGCCCGGGCCACGGCAATCCGCTGCTGCTGGCCGCCGGAAAGCTGAGTGGGCCGTTTGCCAGCCACTTCGGCCAGGCCCACGCTCTCCAGCAGTTCCAGGGCTTTCCGCCGGCGTTCGGCGGAGGGCACTCCCTTGAGCATCAGCACGTATTCGACGTTCTCCACTGCGCTCAGCACCGGAAACAGGTTGTAGGCCTGGAAGACGAAGCCGATATTGTGCAGGCGCACCCGCGAAAGCTCCTTCTCCGAACTCTGGTCCACGCGCAGGCCGTCCAGGAGGATGGAGCCCGAGGTGGGCCGGTCCAGCCCGCCGATCAGGTTCAACAGCGTGGTCTTGCCGCAGCCGGAGGGGCCGACCACACAGGCAAACTCGCCACGCTCCAGTTTCAGGTTCACCCCGCGCAGGGCTGGGGTTTCCACTTCGCCGGTGATATAGGTCTTTTTCAGGTCGTGGACTTCCAGGATGATTTCCGGCGGCATACCTTCCTCCGTATTGCCGTGCCAATCCCTATTATCTATAAAAAATGGTTCAGTCTAACACACCCCGCCCCTATAAATCGGGGCTGCGCAGGCCACCCCTCTTGATCGAGGGGACTGGCCCCGCCCCACTCAACCGCAAAACCTCATTATTTCTTGCAAATTTCTAATATCCTATTAAATAAGAAGTTATACCTTATAAGTCCCCTCTATCAAGAGGGGAGACAGGGGTGTGTCCGCTTTTCTCTTCGGTCTTTTCATTCCACTCTTTTATTGTAATCAGCACTCCCTCCAGGTTCATTCTCACCTCCTGTTCAAGAAACCTGAGCACGGTGAAACCAAGCGCTTCGAGGCGTTCTTGCCGCAGTGCATCCTTAGCCAACTTAGCGTTGTGAGTAACGCCGTCTATTTCGATTATTAGCCTCAGCTTTGGACAATAAAAATCGACTATGAATTCGTCAATCGGTTTCTGGCGATGGAAATCATAGCCGCACATCTGGTTATTCTTCAAATGCTCCCAGAGGACAATTTCCGCCAGCGTACTGTTTTTCCTTAGCTGGCGAGCCAACTCTTTCAACTTTGGATTATAATGAGTTCTCATTTACACACCCCGGCCCCGATTTCATCGGGGCCACCCCTCTTGGCAGAGGGGACTGTCCCACTCCAACCGGCCACCAGAGAACAATACCACGTTTGGGAATTTACTATCATAATAATAATAATTAAGAAGTTACACCTTATAAGTCCCCTCTACCAAGAGGGGATTTAGGGGTGTGTTCACTCGCCCGCGCACATACGGATGCTTCTTTCTATCTGACCCCTGCTATCCGGGATGTTTCACCGGCACTACTGGAACTGGATCGCCTCCACCGGCCGCAGCCGGCTGCTGCGCCATGCGGGCCAGACCGAGGCAGCCACCACCGCCAGCTCGGCCGACACGAACGATGCGATCCATTCGCCGGATTCGATATTCGAATGCACCACGCTCGAAATACCCATGAAACCCATCGCCCCCGACCAGTTACTCAGGTCCAGCCCGCGGGTTTCGAGCCAGCCGTTGACGATCCAGGCCAAACTGCCGCCCACGGCGATTCCCACCAAGCCCAGGAACGTCGCCTCCAGCAGCACCATCGCCAGCACCTGGCCCGGAGTGGTGCCGACAGCCCGCATCACTCCGATCTCGCGCGTGCGGTCGATAACAGCCATGAGCATGATGTTGATCACGCCGAACGCCATCGCCAGGTAGATGATCAGGTAGAAAATCCAGACGAAACTGTTGAACATATTAATACTTTCGGCCAGCATGGGCATCACTTCGAGCCAGGTCCTGACCTCCAGCTCGGGCCGGGAGACGGTGAGAGTTTCCCGGATCCGGCTTCTGACCGGCTCCGCTTCCTCCTGACGGTGGACCCGGACCAGCACCGAGGTGAGTTCGCCGGGCCGGTTCAAGAGTTCCTGGAGGGAGCCGAGCACCACGAAAGCGGTCACCTTATCCCAGGAGGGTGCGTTCGAGCGGAATATCCCGACCACCCTCAGCAATTGGCTCTGCAGCTCGTTGTCGCGGTCCTGGGCCATCACCACCAGCTTATCGCCGATTCCAACGCCGAGCTGACGGGCGAGTTCTCCGCCCAGGAGAATCTTGCGCGTATCTCCGGCGGACAGGTACTCTCCCTCGGTGACCAGGGAAGCCAAAATAGTCACTCGGGATTCAGCTTCCGGGTTGATTCCGATTAGCTCCACCCGGCTCGATTTTTCCGCGCTGTTGATCAGAACCGGCGCCCGGAAGCGGCCGGCCGCAGCCAGGACCCTCTCGGTTCCGGCGACCGAATCCACGAATGCCCGGCCGGCCGCGAATGAATTGGACTGCACCGGGTTTTTCAGGTAGCCCAGGCGGTTAATCTGGATGTGGGCCAGCTCGTTCTGTATCGCCACCTTCACCATTTCGTCGATGAAGCCGTTGGAGATGCCGTAGTAGATCAGGAGACCGAACAGTCCCACCGCAATCCCGGCGATCATGATCAGCGAGCGCGAAAGGTTGCGCCAGAGGTTACGCCAGGCTATCGCCACGAAAGATTTCATCCGCTGTTCTCCGGGCGGGATTACTGCCTTCGCGCCGCAGCTTCGGCCGGTGTGATCCCGGCGGCCCGCCAGGCGGGAAAAACCAGCGCCAGGACGATCACCACGACCACGAAAAAGTTCGGGTAGAATATCGTGCCCCAGTCGATCCGGGCGTAAATCCGCGGGTCCATGCCGTAATACTTATAGACCTCTTCGCCCATGCCGCTGAAATCCAGGGGATGGATCGTATTATACCAGGCGGCGCCCAGGCCGATCAGGTTGGCGATGACGAAGCCGAGCCCCACCAGCAGGAGCGCTTCGAGAGCGATCAGGCCCACCACCCGCCCCGGGCTGGCTCCCAGGGAGCGCATCAGACCGAACTCCCGGATCCGCTCCATCACGCCCATCAGGAACGTGTTGAGCACCATGAAACCGATTACCAACAAGAGCACCGCATTGGTCACCACGCCGAAAACGTTGTCCAGCTCGACCGCCTGCACCAGGTCCGGCATGATCTCCTGCCAGGGGATCACCTCGATCTCCCGCTCCGCAAGCTCGGCCGCCAGCTTCTCCCGCAGCGGCCCGACTTTTTCCCCGGAGGAGGCCATCACCACCACCGTGCTGACCTTGCCCTCCATGCCCAGGAATTTCTGCATCGACTGCAGGGACAGCAAGAGGCCGCTGCGGTCCAGCTCCGGCGCATAAGATCGGAAGACCCCTCGCACCACCCGCAGGGCCCCGGCCAGGGAGCCGTAGTAATCCTGGGTTACCACGATCACGGTGTCGCCCAGGCCGACTCCCAGGTTTTCCGCCAGGTCCGCGCCGATCATGGCCCCCTCGATATCCCCAGGCGCCAGGTATTCCCCCTCGGTGATTTTTTCCCGCCAGTGGATGAACCTTTCCTCCCGCTCCGGCTCGATCCCCACCAGAAAGGCGGAGAAACTGGTCTCCCCTACGCTGGCCAGGCCGAAAGTGGCTATCCGCGAGCCCCAGTCCGCCACCTCCGGCCGGCGGCCCTCCAGCACCCTCTCGACCAGGCTGTCCTGCGCCAGGTACTTGCGCAGACCGGGGTCGTCCTGGTAGCCCCGGCGGTGAAGCTGAAGGTGGCCGGTAAAGCTCTCCACGGAATTGCGGATTAGCTGTTCGTGGCTGCCATCGGTGATACAGAATCCCCAAAGCGTAATGCTCAGCCCGAACACGATCGCCGCGATGGTCAGCGCGGAGCGCCAGCGGTGGCGCCAGTTGTTGCGCCAGGCAAGCTTGAACAGGATCATTTTTATTCTTTTCGCCCCGGCCGGTTTTGCGGCCCGCTACCGGGAGCGCTCCAGGTACTGCCTGGTAAAAGTGCGGTCCGGGATCGCGACGTCGAAATCTATCTCCAGCACCTCAAACTCCGTGCGCTGATCTGTTTTCAGCTGCGGCGTCAGCAGCCAGCGGGTCGGGATCAGCCGGCCGTCCAGCCGCTTGATGTCCTTGAAGAACATGGTGCGGACGAGCCGGCCTTTCTCATCGTAGAATTCCTCTTTCAGC
>JAZDIG010000018.1:0-3043 GCA_043805105.1 Candidatus Glassiibacteriota bacterium
GGACTGGCGGCGGCCGAGTACATCCAGAAAATCGATCCGCTGGATTTCCTCTCCCTGACCGAAAAGTACTTCTCCCTGAAAAACCTGGGCCGCGAAGCCCAGGCTAAGGAAGTCTACGACGAGGCGCTCAGGCTTTCCCGCCTCGACAGCGACAACTACCTCGAACTGGCGATCCGCTACGCGCGCTGCGGACAGTACGCCCACGCGGTACGGATTCTGGAAATCCTGACCGCCGAGTCAAACGACGTTTCGCCCCTGGTCTACTATTACCTCGCCTGGTACGATCACCGTCTGGGCAACGAGGAGCGCGCCGCGGCGGAGCTTGCCAAAGGGTCGGCGCTGCCCACCAAATACGTCTTCCCCAACCGGCTGGAAACTATCCCGGTGCTCGATTGGGCGCTGAGTGTCAATCCCCGGGACGGGCATGCTTATTACTTTCAGGGCGATCTGCTCAGGGAGTCGTTCCGGGCCGAGGAAGCGCTGGCCGCCTGGAAGAAGTCGGTCGAGCTGGATCCGGCCAACGTCGTGGCCTGGCGTAATATCGGCCAAGCGTTGGCAGAGAAGGGAGAATTTGCCCAGGCGCAGAAAGCCTACCAGGCGGCGGTCAAGGCCGACCCTACCGCGGCGATGGCAGTCCAGGAACTGGACGAAGTGAACGAAAAACTCGGGATGGAGCGCCGGGAGCGGATCGCCATGCTCGAACAGAACATGGAAACCGTGGGCGGCCGCGATCCGCTTCTCAAGCGGCTTATCTCGCTTTACGTCCAGACCGGCCGCTACGATGACGCCCTGACCTGGCTGTCCGATCACCATTTCCACTCCTGGGAAGGCCGCTACGACATCCACCAGTACTGGGTGGAAAGCCACCTCAGCAAGGGCGACCAGCTGATGGCTCAGCGCAATTTCCAGAAGGCTCTCGAACAGTACCAGCTCGCCCTTACCTATCCGTTCAACCTCGAAGTAGCTTCCCAGCCGCGCGCCGTCAACGCCCGCAATAACTACAAGCTGGCCGCCGCCTTCGAGGCGCTGGGGAAAAAGAGCGAGGCGCGCAAGACCTTCGAACTGGTGCTGGCGGACCAGAAAAAAATGAGGGGAGACAACGCCGACCAGTACTTCCGGGGCAAGGCCCTGGAAAAACTCGGCCGCAACCAGGAAGCGCGTTCGGTCTACGAGGAAATGCTGGCGACGCTGGACAGGATGAAGCGCGAGGAGGAAGAGCGCGAGGAAGACGAGCCGGTCTTCGATCCGAACCGTAACCCGGAGGCGGTCTGGCATTTCAAGCGCGCCCTGGCCCTGGAGGGCCTCGGCCGCACCGCGGAAGCCGATGCCGAACGCGCCAAAGCCACCGGCGAGGACCCGATTGTGGCCCTGCGGGCTTTCAGCCCGCCGCGCGCCGGCTGGTGAGCATCCCGTAAATCGAATCGTTCAGGCCGGAACCGCTTGGTTCCGGCCTTTTTTACTTTTTCGAGCGGTCAATTAGATGCATTGATTGAGTATGAAAGGAAGGTACAAATTTATGGAAATTAAGCTGTTAGCCATGTAACCTGACAGCAGTTAACAAGGATTCTTGACAATCCGGTTATATTTGATTAAATTTAATCAATCCGAATTATCGGAGGTGGATGGTGAATGCCATCGGGGCCCTCAAAAGGGGCCCTTTTAAATTTCTATTACAAAAATTTCTTACCAAAGCCAAAGATTCTTCCCTCCCGCTGGTAATATTTATATTGAAGAATTTCGACTATACGCTTTGCAAAAGAAGCCTGCGATTCGGCGATAAAGCCCTGTTCCAGAAGAATTTCGTTGCGGCTGGGATGAGCGAGCAGGTCGGCCAACTGCAGACCGGCAATGTTGTTGAGCTTGGGCTTAACTTTCAGTTGCTGGCTGGTAAGAGCCTTTTGGAACTGGCTTGGCTCAACAAATTCAGTACCCTGATTCCAGAGACGCTCGAAAGATACTTTAAGCCAAATGTCTTCTCTGCCACCCCGAGATTCCGCAATCACATCTCCCTGCTCAGCGCATTGATTTAGAAAAAATACATACCTTTCTAAAATTACGGCAAGACAGTAGTGATATGGATCATAGCGCCAGGTTTGATAGGTCTCTTTGTGCCGTTTTTTATCTATGCAGACTGTGATGACGGTATATTGCCATGTTGAGAGAGCATGGATTAGTTCATCGTCGAAACGCCGGCGGATATCAGGATTCCTAAGAATTGCAAAAGCATTTTTAGCATTCATTATTTCTTTACGGTGAAAAATTACTGGTTCATCAGGATGAGATTTGAAATATTTTTTCTTAAGTGCTTCCAGTTGCGGTTGAACAATAGACTCGACATATCTCAGTTCCAAAATGACGCCAGTCAGGCTTAGAAACCGATGGTTCGGATTATCCGAACTTTCAAGATCCGGATTGCCGACTTCATCGATGTAAATTCGGTACTTCATTCTGCATCATTCGGGTTTATGTCTGGATGGGGGCGCCGGTGACGAGCTTGACAATGACCAGGATGCCGAGGATCATGGTCGCCAGGCCGATCAAGAGCTTCAGCCGCTGGCCCCTGATCTTCTTCACCGTCAGAGCGGCGAACGGTACGGAAATGATCGCGCCGATCACCAGGTAGGGAGCCAGCACCAGGTCCACCTCGCGGGCGGTCAGCAGGTAGGTCAGGATTCCCACGAAACAGGTCAATCCCTCGGCCAGCGAGGTAACCCCCACCGCGTTCTTCTCATCGATTCCGGCCAGCAGCTGGCCGCCGGTGACCACCGGCCCGTACCCGCCGCCGCTGATCCCCTTGTTGAACGAGGCGATAAGCCCGAGAAAGGTAACTTTTTTCCAGGAAAAGTCGAAGCGGCGGTTGACTGTGGCAAGGATCACTACGCCGATCACCAGCATCAGCAGGGCGATATAGAGCGTAAGGTAGAACTTCGACAGGGTTATCGCAATCAGCACCGCCCCCACCGTACCGACAATGCTGCAGGAGGCAATCAGCAGGACGACCTTGAGATGGAGCGGGATGCCCCGGTTGAAACTTTCGGCCACT
>JAZDIG010000019.1:0-7758 GCA_043805105.1 Candidatus Glassiibacteriota bacterium
GCAATAACCTCGAAAAACTCGGTCTCGACCTGACCCTCAATCGTGCCGGCAGCGTGATGACTCTTTTCTTCACCGAGGGGCCGGTCAAGGATTTCGCCTCGGCCAAGAAGTCGGATACCGAAGCTTTCGGCAGGTATTTCCACGCCATGCTCGAAGAGGGAATTTTCCTCGCCCCCAGCCAGTACGAGGCGCTGTTTCTTTCCAGCGCCCATACAGAAGAGGACATCGACTGCACTGTCGAGGCGAGCCTCGGCGCCCTCAGGAAGGCTGTCGGCTGATCGAAAGAACCACCCCGGCTGGAGACTTTTAACCGGATGCGACGCATTCGCCTATACGCCTGCAGCCTTTCCATTATTTCCCTATCCCTGCTCCTGCCGGCCTGTCACCGCGAAGTCAGATTGCCTCCCGGAGTGATTCCTCCGCCCGGCCGGGCGCCATCGGTTCGGGTACGGGTGCTGAACCAGGTCGAGAAAGTGTCCCTGCGGGCCCCGTCGTCCGGGCTTCTGCTTACCGATGCCCTGACCGGCGAGCGGATCGCCTCGCTGAAGCCCGGAGAACGCTGGGAAGCCGTGCGTTTCGGCGAACAGAAGGAGCTGCGCGTGGCCACTCCGGACGGCCGGGTGAGCCGGCCGCATTCCGGAGGAGTGCGGGCGGTGACGCTCGGCGGCGAGAAGGTGATCGAAGTGGGCGGTAAGGCCTACCGTGGCGAGGTGTTGATCTTTTCCACTCCCGAGGGGCGGCTGATCGCGGTCAACCGGCTGTCACTGGAGGACTACCTGCGTTCGGTGGTGCCGGCCGAAATGGGCGCGATCGAGCGGGCGGGCCTTGAGGCGCTCAAGGCCCAGGCGGTAGCCGCCCGCAGCTACGCTCTTACGCTGGTGGCCCGCAACCAGTCGTTCCATTTCGACCTCACCGCCGATACCGGCGACCAGGTATATCGCGGCCTGAACGGCGAGAATCCGGACGCGGACGAGGCCGTTTTCGAAACCGTCGGTGAATGCCTGCTGAAGGGCGGGCAGCCGGTGGCCGCCTTCTACCATAGCTGCTGCGGCGGAATCACCGCCGACCCGGAAGAAGTCTGGGGACGCCAGTTCGCCGATGCCAACCGCTATCTGCAGTCGGTGCGGGACGGCACCTATGATACGGATTCGAAATGGTATTCGTGGACCGTGACCTGGACGCAGGACAAGCTGCTGGAGATCCTGAAGAGCACCCTGCCGACCATCGTGGGCCTGTCGAGCGTGGAGATAGGTGAACCGACCGACATGGAGATAGTGGAGAAGGGAAAATCGGGACGCAACCAATTGCTGAAAGTGATTACCGACCGGCGCGTGCTGCAGGTGCAGGGGGATGCGATCCGGCGGGCGCTGCGCCAGCCGGACGGCAGCCTGCTGCCCAGTACCATGTTCGACCTGGCAGTGGAAAGGCAGGGAAACAGTATCGCGATCACGGCCAGCGGCAGGGGATTCGGCCACGGGCTGGGCCTGTGCCAGACCGGAGCGCGGGCCCGGGCCTTGGACGGCCAGAGCTACGAAAAAATACTCGACCACTACTACCACGGCGTGAAACTGGCGAGAATCTATTGAAACGGATCAAGTACTGCGGCCGGGTTCCGCTGTAGGGGTACGGCATGCCGTGCCCGTTCGTTATCTGATGATATACCTGGTTATTTCAGAGTCAGCGACTTGCGCGCGGCGGTGACGTTAAAAAACTGGTCCCAGGCTTGTATCGCCACCGTATGTTCGCCCGCCTTGAGATTGTCGAGCGTGATCCGATAGCTTTCCCGGCCGCTGTCTGAAATCTCATCCACCGGCGCCACCACTCTGGCTTCGCCGGCATCCACGGTCAATTCCACCCTCTCGATCCGCGTAGTGGCATCCTCCACCCTGAAAGTCACCACAACCGGCCCGGTATCAGCACTGCGTTCCACTTTCAGGTCGCGGATAACCGGTGGGGTGTTATCCACTTCGAAAATCGGGCTGATTCTTTCCGAAGTGCAGGCCCGGCTCCCGGGGTTGTCGAGCGAATCGCTGGCGGTTACGCGCAGCAGATAAGTGCCGTCGGCGATCGGATCGGTGTCGAAAATGATCGAATTAGCCGGAAGCCCGAGGGCCAGGGGACGCCAGGTGGTTTCATCCACCCCGCGATAGTGAACGCTGAAGCGCAGTTCGTCGCCGTTGGCATCATTGGCGTTCCAGCCGGCCATGCGAAGCTTGCGGTTGTAATCTTTTTTACCGTTGAACGGATTATCCGTGTTACCTTTATTCTGGCTGTTGAGCAGCGCTTCCACTTCCTGCGGATACTTGGAATCCGCACCCGGTTCTTCCAGGCTGGGAGCTTTCTTGATGAAGAGTCCCTGGGGCATGAACCGGATCGGGCTGATCATCGGCGGACGGTTGCGCCGCAGGTAAGAGACTGTAAATTCGTCGATTCGCGGGCTGACCCGGCTGTCGGAAGTTTCCAGGGTCACCTGTACCTGGAAGTTCTGCCTGACCGGAGAATCGATCTTTTCGCCGGGGAGCCCCTTGAGCGGCGCGGACCATTGGCTCCAGGTAGTGTCCGGACTGTCGGTGTTTCCGCTGCGAGTGCGGAAGGATATCGACGTGCCGGGGGGCGTCTGGCCCACCCAGGAAATGGTTCCCCAGTCCGAGGGAATGCCGACTTTGAGCACATCGCTGGTAAACTGGCCGCTCTTGCGGTAACCTTTACCTACGGAGTAGACCTTGCCCGGATTGACGGTGCAGAGGAGCGTGCGGCTGTCCTGCTGGAGAAAGGCGGTCACCTCGAGGTTTTCGACGCTGCTGATCAGGGTCAATTCGCCCCGCCGGTCGAGCGCAAAAAGACTCGGCTTATCCTTGGTGGAAACGAAAAGGGCGCGGCCGTCGTCCATGCCGCCCAGAGCCATAATGGCATCGCCGGATTCGCGCCAGAGCCTGGTGACGAAGCGGTCCCGGTCGAAGAAATAAACCTCGCTGATTGTCGGGGTAGGCACTCTCGCTCCCGTCGGCCGGATAATCAGCCCGCGCTTGAGATCGCCGCCTTGCTGATCGCCTTCCGGTTTCTGCTCATCGGAGGGCTTTTCAGCAGCCGGACCCTGCTGCTGCTGCATCATCATCATCTGCTGGGCCTGTTCGGCCGGGGACTGCATTTCGAAGGCGGCGGTGTAAATGTTGTTTTCGCCGTCGACGAAGATCGAGCGCAGATCCTTGAGCGGGCTATCGAAGATGATGGAAACGTTTCCCTGCCGGTCGATTTCGTAAAGCAGGGCGCCGCCGCTCGAGCCGGCCAGCAGGTTCCCATTGCGGTCTAATACCAGCGAGATGATGTGCTGCTCTCCGGATTCCAGCACCACCCTGGCGCTGCCATCCGGTTTTACCCGGTAGACCTTGCCTGGGAATCCTACGGCCACGTAGAGATCGCCATCCGGCGCGAACAGAAGCTTCCAAATGTATTTTTCCTCGGGATCGAAAAAGTTCTCCGCCCCGCCGCCGGCATCCGTAAGCCGGTACACTCTGCCTTCCGGTGAGCCGGTGACGTAGAGGCGGCCATCGGGGCTCACTGCCACGGCCATCACTTCCGGTTCGAGTGCATCGTAGACCACGGTGGTGTCGCCGGCAGGAGAGATTTTCAGCACGAGACCATCGTGGCCGGTACCGAGGTAGACGTTTCCCTGCCGGTCGGGGACCAGGCTCCAGATGAACGGCTGCCCGGTTTCGCTCAACAGCTTGACTTCGGGACCCAGTGTCAACGCCTCATCGGCCAGCATGGATATACCTTCGGTCCGTCCAGCCATGAAATCGTTGCGGGAATCTACTTTCCAGAAATTGACCCCGTCCGAAAACGCTTCGCCATTGCCCAGTATCAGCAGGGCGACGAGAAATGCCGGAATGGCCCTGAGCAAGTTCTTCCTCCGTGCGCTTGAATCATCCGCCATGTTAGTATCCGTAAGAGTTCAGTCCCGGGCTTTCAGGTCGATCTGGATTACTTTCAGACCGCTGATAACGTAATCCGTCCGCCTGGCAAATTCGGCCAGGGAATAGTCGTTCAGCGGCAGAGTTGCGCCGGTGGACTTCCCCGACCTGAGAAGGTTGTAGACCGAGGGAGGCAGTTCCGGCATTTCCCGGCCGGCCAGCACCACTCCCTGATCCATGCGAAACACCTTGACGTAAAGGCAATCGTTTCTTCGCGACTGGTTTATCAGCCTCACCAGATGCTCGAGGCTGGTGTAAAGAAAACGGGCGGGGGAAATCTGGAACTCGGTCATCGTCAGGTAATTGGCCGCGCCCACAAGCAGAAAGAGCTTCGAATCTTTTTCGGTATCCGGGACGATGAAGGAGAATTTTTCGTGAAAGGGCGCCTTGAGGAAGGGGTCGAGCACCACGTCGATTTCGATCGTGTCGCCGGGGGAGACTTCATCACGGTCCACATAGACTTCGGTAACCGCAGCCCGGGGGTTGCCCTCGGAAACTTCGAAGCTGAAGTCCGCCTCCTGGATTCGGACAGGCCCGTAACTGTTGTTGTAGAGGTACTGCAGCATCATGAGCAACTGCTGGATGAATTCCCCGGAAGCCGACGCGCCGGCGTACAGGTTTTCGATGACTACCGGCGGCGTGTCCTTGGTCGTTATCCGGCCGGAAACCTTGAGAGTCTGCTCGGTGACGGCGTCGCCGGCGGGGCCGAGAGAATTGGCTATCGAGAGGGCGGCCAGCACAGGGCTCAGCAGCTTGTGGTCCACCATTTCGTAATTGAAAGTCTCTTCCGGCAGGCCGGCTATCCTGAGGGAGGCCTTGAGCGGCACCATCCGCGGCAGTGCGCCGATCACACCGAGAATCCCGCTCGTGTGGTCGGTACGGACACTGCCGACCGGCGAGGTGCTGTTGGAGATTTTGAACGAGCTGGCGACGTTGGGCAGAACGGCGACGATTTCAGCCGCGGTCAGGGGAAAATCCACCGGGCCGAAGTGCAGAAACGGATGACCGAAAGCCAGAACGCGGTTACCGTCCCGGAAAGTGAGGGTCCCGGTGGCGGCCAGAGAAACATCGCCGCGGATAAGCTGGGCGCTCACCGCCGACCCCGGTGCGACGTTTGCCGAGGTTGCCGTGTCGGCGCCGCCGGTGGAGCCGCCGGCCAGCGGAATCAGGCCGAAGCGGCTGAAAGCCTTGCCGTACTTTTCGATAATTTCCGGGCGGAAGCCCGAGAAGATCAGCGGTATCTGGAGCCTGGCCAGGGAGGCGCCGCCGGCAGCGAAGCTGCCCGCGCCAGCCGCGCGCCCGGTTTCGAGGCTGTCGTCTAATAGGAAGTTGGCTGGCGGCTTGAAGGGATTGAAGACCGCGGCCGAGGTGCGCGCGGCCGGCGCGCCGCCGCCCTGCGGCGCGGCGGCGCCCCCGGTGCCCGAGGCCTTCTCGATCTCCAGCATCTGCTCGATCGGCGTGATGCCCACGATCGGCTCCTTGGCGAACTGCCAGCCGTAGGCCAGCGCTCCGATCAGCCTGCCGTCGATGTAGATCGGGCTGCCGCTCATCCCGCCGATAACGCCCGTATACCTGAGCTTCTCACCCTGAAGTTCGGCAAGAATCACGTCCTTCTTAGGGAGGAAGTTTTTCAGAGTGCCGAGAATCCTGACTTCGAACCGCTCGATGCTGTCGCCGCTGAATACGGTGAGGCCGTAGCCGTCCATGCCGGATTTAACTTCGCCGACCGGCATGATCGGTACATTGCCGGCAAAAGATAACGCTGTAGTGAAAAGAAAGAGCGAAAGGAATTTAAAAATGGTAAATGGTGGTTTCATCTTGATTTTGTCGGTTTGATAATAAAAATCAAAAATAACATAACAACATTAAGTGGAACAAGATAAAAAATTTACTGCCGAACGTACTATCTGTCAACAGAAGAAAGAACATAGCCCGAATAACGAGGCAAGTAGTGGCAGATCCGGTTTTAAGGCTCACCCGAAACCCGTCACAATCTATCCACAGCGGGGGGGAAAGTCAAAGTATGGTCAATTGCGGCCGGGTATGCTTGTTGCAAGGAAAATGAGCGGAGTGCTTGCAGTTTCTTGACTTGCCGAAGTTGTTTAGCGATAATGAATCACTGAACCGAATAAAAACTGAAAAACCGGAATAGCATTGACTCAACTCTTTCAGGCTGATTGAGCGGCAATGGCTGAAATGGCGGATAAAGAACAGAAAGACCGGAACCTTCTCGACGCTGAACTCGACGAGGCGGCTGAGGCGAGAATCGAAGATTCGGCTGCCCGGAAAGAACCCCCGGTCGAGAAAGAGGCTGGCAAGAACCAGACCAGCCGGCTCGAGGATGCTCCCGCCGCCGGCGACTGGTTCGTGGATTTCGATGTCTGGGAAGCGACCCTGGAGTCTAATTTCGGCCCGGATTTCGAACACGTGCTCAGCAACGAGCTGGGTCCTGACTGGGCGACGAAACTCAACTCCCTCATGCAGTCCGAAAAAAATTTCTACAGGGTCATCGAAGATATTAAGGCGGACGTCCAGGGCCGGACGAACGAAATTGTCGAGGTGGCCAACGAGCCTGGAAACATCACTTTCGAGACACTCGGGCCCGGAGAAGTGATTTACGATGCCTCCACCGCTGAATTCGGTGTGAGGGGCGGCGGCGGCGGCGGCCGGGGGGAAGGAGGAGGAGGCAGGGGAATTCCCAATCTCAAGGACCTGAGACGCAAGGATTTCGAAGTCAAAGAAGGTCTCGAACCGCCTAAAACCGACGAACGGTTGGAAGAGAACGTGATACAGGACGAGGATGCGCTGCCGGACCAGGAATTGGTACTGATGGACCGCAACGAATTCTCCCGCATGAGCTACTACGCGCATAAGGAAATGGAGCGCCATAAGGATGAACTCAGGACCAAGGCGGTGCTGGGGCGGGAAAGCCAGACGAACCCGGACCAGAAAGCCAGCCTGCTGAACCGCCTGCTTTTCTGGCTGTCGGTCATGATCCTGCTTTATGCCGTTTTCTGCATCACCAGTTATCCGGTTTCCAGCTACTATTCGAAAACCCTGCTCGAAAAACTGCCCCCGGATTTCTATTTTCAGCCCTCGAACTCGCTGCACAAGCAGGGTGAACTGACCGCCAGGAGCCTCGACCCGGCGGGCGGCCCGCCTGCGCTCAACGTGATTTTTTTCTACCGGCCTGCCATCCTGCGTCTCGAAATCGAAAACCTGCTGAGCGGGGAAAAGAACCGCTACGATTTGAGCAAGGCCGATCGCGACCTTATCGAACTGGCGAAGGGGCCGCAAGGCAGAGCGGTCATAGTACAGGGGCATTATCCACAGTACCTGCCGACCAACGCCAGTCTTTTCATGAAAGTCCCGTTCCTGACGCTCAGCGAAGACGGTCAGACGGTCCTTACCGCTTATGAAAGACCGCTGAGCGGACTGTTGCCCGGCCTGATTCTGATGGATATAGTCGCCGCCGATGGAAGCAGCCTGGGGAGCGCCTACGTCGCCGAAGATAAACTCAATATCGTAATCCCCGGCCTGGCGGGACTGACTCCTGTTGAAAAAGTTCAGCTCACCGATAGACTGGTCCTCCTGTTCGCCCTTCTCGAAGTATAGCCCGTTAGCGCTCACCGGATGTGAAATTGTCAGGCCGGATTGCAGCCTATACCGCTCGACGATTTTTTTTTGTATATTCCCTTGTCCAGTTTGCTGAAGAACGAGAGCGGTACAGCGGTGCGAAGCGAAACCGGGGCGATGAGACATTTTTTCCTGAAAACGTACGTAATAT
>JAZDIG010000020.1:0-3671 GCA_043805105.1 Candidatus Glassiibacteriota bacterium
AACAACCTGAGGGCTGGCGGCCGGGGATCCAGCTACGCAACGGTCTTCTAAGACCAAGGGGAGGACGATCTCCCGGCCGCCAGTGCCAACTACTACCAGCTGTAACTGCTCTAACCAACTTAGAAAGATATATATCTAATAGACAAGGGGAGGGTTTGAAACCCTCCCCTACAGGTAATCCAGCGTATACGCGGTTGGCCCATGCAAAACTTGAACTGAAATATTTTTGTGAATGATTCCGGTTGATAGAACCACTAATTTTTGAAACGAAGCGATGAGCGAAAAGAAACGCAAGAAAGACGCTTATAAAGAGGCCGGCGTCGACATCGACGCCGCCCGGACCGCGGTCGACCGTTTCAAGGCCGGGGTGGCCGGCACTTACACGGCCGGCGTACTGAGCCAGACCGGCAACTTCGGCGGGATGTTCACCCTGGCCGGCGAAAAGCTGCGGGAACCGGTCCTGGTTTCGAGCACCGATGGCGTGGGTACCAAGCTGATCGTGGCGCGGATGGCCGGCCGCCACGACACCGTGGGCCGCTGCCTGGTCAACCACTGTGTCAACGACATCATGGTGCAAGGCGCGAAACCCCTGTTTTTCATGGACTATATCAGCGTGGGCAAGCTGCGGCCGGACCACATCAGCGAAGTGATGAAGGGCTTCATCGCCGGCTGCCTGGAAAATGAAATCGCCCTCTTGGGCGGCGAAACCGCCGAAATGCCCGACCTGTACGGCGAGTCCGACTACGACCTGGCCGGCTTCATCGTGGGAGTCGTAGAGCGTAAAAAGATAATCACCGGCGACAAGGTCCAGACCGGGAATATCCTGGTCGGGTTTCCCTCCAGCGGGCTGCACACCAATGGCTACTCGTTGGCCAGAAAGATCGTCTTCGACCGGCTGGGCCTGGGAGTCGACGATCCCCTGCCCGGCAGCGGCGAAACATTAGGCCGGGCGCTCCTGGCAGTGCACAAGAGCTATCGGAAGGTGCTGGAGAAGCTTTTCGAGCGCGATCTGGTCCTCGCCGCAGCGCACATCACCGGCGGCGGCCTCACCGACAACCTCCCGCGGGTCTTCCCGGCCGGCCTGGATGCTGAAATCGAAACCGGAAGCTGGCCGGTGCCCCCGCTCTTCGAATTCCTGATCGAAAAGGGCGATGTCGACCGCGAGGAAGCTTACCGGGTGTTCAACATGGGAATCGGCATGGTGGTTATCGTCGAACAGAGGAACCTGGAGGAGGTGGCGGCAGTGGCCGGCTTCCAGGGAGAGGACGCCGTGATTATCGGCAGGATGGTGCCGGGACTCGGCAAAGTGCAATACAAATAATTTTAACCGGTGAGAAACGACAATGAGAAGAATCCTGGCATTCCTGACTATGCTGGCCGCCCTGCCTCTGGCCGGCGAACTTGACGCCCAGTCCCAGGTATCGGTCAACAAGTGGTTCGGGGCTTTGGCCTGCGGGGGCAGTGTCACCGGGGCGAGCGCCAACACGCTCGGCGGCCTCGGACATTTTTCAGTCGGGCTGACCGGCACCCTGACTCGGCCGGATATTGGCATTCTGACTGCCAGCGCAGGCTCCGCCTCCGGCGTGCTCCGGCTGGGGGTGCTCTCCGGCTCCACGCTGGGCCCCGGCATTCAAGGGATCGGTTCCCTGGATGTCTATTTCAAGGCCGGCCAGATGTTCGTCAACGCCGAGACTCCCAGCAATGCGGGCCACCTGGGCGGCGGAATCGTGCTGGGGCTACTGCGCAACTCGATTATCTCCCCGGCGGTGAGCCTGACACTGGGCTGGCACAAGACCGCCAGCCTCGATGTGACCGCCAGCTCCCTCGATTTCGACATCTTCAAGGCGGAAGTGTCCACCTTCGTTTTCCGGGCGGAGGTGAGCAAGAACCTGTTCGTGGTGACGCCGTACGCCGGCCTGGGCGCCAACCGGAACAATGCGAAGCTCAGGAGGATACTGGAACTGGGAACCGAACGCACGGAAACCGACGCGGTCTATTACGCCGGGATCGAATGGAACATCCTGTTGCTGCGAATCGGGATCGAGCTGGGGCGTACGGGTGATCAAACCTACGGCACGCTGGGAACGAGACTGACGCTTTGAGAGATCTTTAATCGAAAAGAATTCCTCGGAGCTTGCTCCGGGGTAATCCGCCCCCCAGGGGGACCAGTCGTAGGGGCGACCGGCTGGTCGCCCGTGGGTGCGCACCTACGGGAGGTAGTCCACAGCCGATAAAGAGTGTAGCGGACCCCGGTGTCCGTCCGTGGGGCGGGTTGTGCATAACCCGGAACTGCCTCGGTCAAACGGTAGGGGCGGGTTTGAAACCCGCCTCTACATGTTTTTCTTCAGATACCTCGCGGTTTGCCGCGGATTAGTTCAATCTCTCGATAATTGATTATCCCCCAACACGATATTCCACTTTCTAGGGATTACAAAGGCCCTTTACCGCTTCACCAGCCGGTCGAACACTTCCAGCGCCTTGCGCTCCAGTTCCTCCAGGCCGCCGTCGTTTTCGATGACCCAGGTCGCCCTCTTTCGCAATTCCTCGGGGTCCATCTGAAAGTCGAGCACCTGTTCGATAGTCTTCCGGTCCATCTTACCCCGGGCCAGCATTCTTTCGATTTTGGCTTTCCGCGGGGCATCCACTACTATCATCGCGTCCACGGAGCGGTCGAAGCCGAACTCGAAGATCAGGGCGGCATCGATCACCACCGCGCTCACGCCCTCGGCCAGGGCGCGCCGCAGCTCGTTGTTGATCGTCCTTATGATGGCCGGGTGCACGATCGAGTTCAACTCTTGCAGGTTCTCCGGGCTGGAAAAGGCCAGCCGGGCGGTGCGCTGGCGGTCCAGGCTGCCATCGAGTTGCAGGATTTCCTCGCCGAAATGCTTCACCAGTTCCCCGAGCGTTTCACTGCCGGGGAAAACCACCAGGCGGCCGATTTCATCGGCATCGATCAGCAGCGCTCCGCGCTTATCTCTCCAGGCCCGGGCCACCGTGCTTTTGCCGGAACCGATATTGCCGGTCAGTCCGATTACGATCATACTTTCTCCGGATTATTATGAGATTCCAGTGGTTGCCATAAGTCATTACAGTTTGAGTTCGACCTGGAAAGAGCCGCTCTGCGGCAATCAATATAAGTAATGTCGTTTTATAGGGATTGCCAAAATACCCTGGCTAATCTAAGTCTCAATATGCTCAACCGTCAGTGCGAAAGCATTATACTTTTCGCAATCACTCTATTTGCATTCGAGCCAATTGCGGCCGCGGCCCAGGTCAACTTTGACTGGTACGTCGAGCCGGATCGCGTTCTCCATCAGCTCCCGCACCAGAGCGCCGACTTCCTCGGCCTGCTTCTCCGGCACGTCGAACACCAGCTCGTCGTGCACCTGCAGGATCATCTTCGCTTCCGGAAACTTTTCCCGCAGGGCCCGGTCGATCTGGATCATCGCCGCCTTGATCAGGTCGGCGGCCGATCCCTGGATGGGCGTATTGAGGGCGATACGTTCGGCGTTCTGACGCTGCGCCCGGTTGGCGCTGACGATTTCCGGCAGCCTGCGCCGGCGGCCCATGATAGTCGTGACCCAGCCTTTTTCGCGGGCGGAACCGACCTGCCGGTCTATGTACTCCCTGATCCGGGGGAAGCGGTCGAAGTAGTCGTCGATAAACTGCCT
>JAZDIG010000021.1:0-4370 GCA_043805105.1 Candidatus Glassiibacteriota bacterium
GTCATTCCCCTGATCCTGATCATATTCGCCATCGCCGGCTACATACTCTCCAGCAGCACCGGTCTCTGGGACAAGGTCGTGGTCTACATCCAGAACCTGATTCCCGTTTCGAGCGAGAGAATCATCAACAATACCCAGCGGCTGATCGAGGACCGGACGCTGATCGGGATAATCGGCCTGGTGGGCATGGCTTTTACCGCCACCCGCCTGTTCGCCAGCCTGCGTACCGTGCTGGATTACGTGTTCGAAATCAAGCATACCCGGGGGATCATTCATGGCCAGCTCTTCGACTTCACCATGTTGCTGTTGATGTCGATGATCGCGCTTGTGGCCAATCTCATCTTTCACTTCCTCCCGCGGCTGTTCCGGGAAAGCATTCTGTTCAACAACCGGATCTTTTCGCTGCTGCCGCTTTTCGACAGCAGTATCGTGGGGATCGTCCTCACTTTTTTTCTCACCGTGGGACTGCTCTTTATCAGCTACAAGTTCTTCCCTTCCAAGAAGATGAACAACGACACCTGCCTGATCGCCACCCTGATCGCCGCGGTGTTCATCGAGATTACCAAATACATTTACGGCTGGTTCCTTTCGATGTACCCACAGATAAACCGGGTTTACGGTACTCTGGGTGCGATCGTCGCGCTGATTTTCTGGTTCTACATCTCCTCGGTGGTTTACGTGGCGGCTGCCGAAATAGCCTTCATCCGTGAATCCGGCCAGCGGCAATTGCTCGACCGCTGAAGTCCTTGTGCTTACCAGTCGGAAGTCACCGGGACTTGTCCGTCGGCGGCCAGCCTCAGCCCCTGGCTCGCTCCCTTGGGTTTCCAGGCGGTGTCACAGCCGTCCTCGGCCACCCGTTCGATCCGCTCGCAGACAATGGTGAACACTCCGGCGTCCTCGGTCACCCGGCCGGAGATCAGGAACGGCCCGGGGCCCATCGCCACCGGTGCGTAGCGGCGGTAGCAGTCCGGGAAGATCACCACCTCGAAGGCGGCGGTCATATCGTCCAGGGAGAGGAACATCATGGCGCCGTGTTTTTCGGTGTGGATGCGCTTGCGGGAGATCGGCCGGCCGATCAGGCTCACGCGCCGGCCGCGGTGGGCAGCCAGCGCGCGGCCGGTGGCCAGGCCGGGCCGGCCGAGCGCTTTTTCGTAGAGGGCCAGGGGGTGTTCGGTCACGGTGAAGCCGAACAGCTCGCGCTCCAGCCTCAGCCGCTCGCGGCGCGGGTATTCGGCCAGGCGCGGCACCACTTCGCGCTGCGGGCCGTGGTCGGGCGAGGCGGGAAACAGCTCCGGTTCCCCGGTCCCCCCGGCGGCCACCGAGTGGCCGCTGCGGTAGAGGTACTCCAGGCGCCAGAGCAGCTCGGGCCGGGTCAGCTCCAGGCAATCGAACGCGCCGCAGCGGATCAGGTTCTGCACTTCGCCGTAGGAGATTTCCACCCGGGAGCAGAAGTCGGCCAGGGAGGTGAAGAAGCCGCCCCGGCGGCGGGCCGTGACGATCGCGTCGAGAGCCTTGCGGGTGAGGCCGGCCACCACGGCCAGGCCCACGCGCACCCGGCGGCCCAGGCCGCTGTAGTTTTTCCCGCTGCGGTTGATGTCCGGCCCCAGCACCGCCAGGCCCATCCGCCGCGCCTCCTCGATGTAGGCCGAGGGCCCGTAGAAGCCGCCGCCGTTGGCCAGCACGGCGGCCATGAATTCGGCCGGATAGTGGGCCTTGAGCCAGGCGACCTGGAAGGAGATCCGGGCGTAGGAGGCGCTGTGGGCCTTGCAGAAGGCGTAGCCGGCGAAGCTGGCGATCTGGCGCCAGATTTCCGCAGCTGCGGCCGGCTCGGTCCCCCGCTCGAGCGCCAGCGCCACGAACCGCCCGCGCATTTTCTCCATCGCCTCCCGGCCCCTCAGCTTGCCGCTCATGGCGCGCCTGAGCAGGTCCGCCTCCCCCAGGCTCATCCCGGCGATTTCGTGGGCCACCCGGATCACGTCCTCCTGGTAGACCATCACCCCGTAGGTTTCGCTCAGGAGCTTTTCCAGGCGCGGGTCGAGGTAGACCGTGGGCCGGCGGCCGTGGTGCCGCTCGATGAATTCGGCCATCATCCCGCTTTCAGCCACGCCGGGCCGGATCACCGAACTGGCCGCGGTGAGCATCTCGAAGGTGCGCACGTCGAGTTTTTCCAGCAGTTGCCGCATCGAGGGGCTTTCGATGTAGAAACAGCCCATGCTGCGCCCGCTCGCGATCAGCTCCACCGTGTCGGGGTCTACGGCCAGCCGGTCGATGTCCTCCAGCTCCAGGCGCTTTCCAGTCCGGACCTCCACCTGCCGCGCCACATCCTCCACCACTGACAGCGACCGCTGGCTCAGCAGGTCGATCTTCACCAGCCCAAGGTCCTCGATGCCGAACATGTCGTACTGAGTGACCACGAAGCCCTTGGCCGAACGCTCCAGGGGCACGAGGTCGGTGAGCGGGAACGGGCTGACCACGATCCCGCCGGCGTGCATCGAAAGGTGCCGGGGGAAACCCGAGATGTGGCGCGCGGTGAGCAGGATCGAGCGGTAAGGCTCCTCGCCCAGCGGCAGCCCGCGGCATTCGGGCCAGTCCAGGTCCAGGGTTTCGATATGGGCCAGGGCGCGGTAAGGCAGAAGCCGGGTGAAACGGGTGATCTCTGCCGGCGGCAGGCCGGCCGCCTTGGCCACCTCGCGGAAGGCCAGCCGGGCGCTGAAAGTGACGTAGGTGCAGATCATCGCCACCCGGTCGTCGCCGTAGGTGCGGTAGACGTACTCCAGCACCTCGTCGCGCCGCCGCCAGGAAAAGTCGAGGTCGATGTCGGGGGGACTATCGCGCTCGGGGTTGAGGAAACGCTCGAAAAACAGGTTGTAGCGGATGGGGTCGACATCGGTGATGCCGAGGGCGTAGGCGACGAGGCTGTTGGCAGCCGAGCCGCGGCCCACCAGGGGAATGCGCCGGCGGCGGGCGAAGCGGGCGATGTCGGCCACCACCAGGAAGTAGGGGGCGAACCCCTGCCGGTCGATCACCTCCAGCTCGGCGCGCAGCCGGCCCAGCACGGTGGAGCTCATCGGCCGGTAGCGGCGGCAGGCCCCGCGGAAGGAGTCCTTGAGCAGCTTCGAAAACGCGCTCTCCCTCTCGGGCAGCTTGAACGCGGGGAAGATCATCCGGCCGGTGGGCAATTCGCAGTCGGCCCGCTCGGCGATCCGGGCCGTGTTGAGGATCGCCTCGGGCCAGGCCTCCAGGCGCCGGGCCATTTCGGCCGGGGGGGCGAGCCAGGCGCCGGGGCTGGCGCAGTCGGAGGATTCGAGCGAGCTTTCGGTGCGGCCCAGGTCGATCGCGCGCAGGAGCCGGTGCACGTGGAAGTCCTCCGCGGAAACAAAATGAACGTCGGCGGTGCCGGCCAGGGGCAGGCCAAGTTGGCCGGCAAGGGCGGTCAGGCTGCGGAAGCCGGCGGTCCGGCCGGGGCGGAGGTCGGCGCAGAGTTCGGCGTAGAGGCAGTCCGGGGGCAGCCGGCCGGCCAGGGCGCGTAAGATCGCCTTATCCTCGGCCAGCACCACCACCCGGCCCTTTTCAGCCTCGGCCGCCACCCGGCCGGCCAGATCAAAGTCCCGTTCGAGACGGCGGGCGGTGGCGAGCCGGCAGCAGGCGGCGAAACCCTCGCGGTCCAGGGCGATCACCACGGCGCGGGCGCCGGGCCGGCGGCGGTCGAGCCGTTCGGTGAGCTCCACCCCGAACACCGGCTTCACCCCGTACTCCGGGGCTTTCTTCCAGAAGGTGACCGCGGCGTAGAGGCCGTTGGTGTCGGTGAGAGCCAGCGCGCCGTAGCCGCGGCCGGCGGCTGCGGCCAGAAGCGATTCGGCGGTGGCCGCGCCGGACAGCAGCGAAAAGTTGCTGTGGCATCTGAGGTGAGTGAAGGTCATAGTGCTTACAGAGGCAAAAAGGGCGGGGCCGCGAGTGGTCCCGCCTGATGAGCCGAAACCGGGTGTTGGACCGGCCGGCCGCGCCGGCCCGTGGCCCGGTACCCTTTTAATGAACTACCCCGCGGCAGAGCCGTGAATATCACATGGTTTACCAATTGTGATGAATCAACTGTTCCCCTTCCCACGGGTGGACACAGGGGTCCGCCCCATAGGCGCTAAGTTGTTTTAATATTCATAGGGCGGATTATTTATGATAATTCGCAAGTGCTTATAAATGATGAAATTCTATCTCATCTCGATGATTAGGCGATTTACACACCCCGCCCGCTTCGCGGGCACCCCTCTTTTTAGAGGGGATTTTTCCCGCCGCAGCTCAGGCAATGTGCAAGTGCCTGAATGACAAGTGTTTAACTCCCCTCTAGCAAGAGGAGTGCCCCGGCTTCCGGGGCG
>JAZDIG010000022.1:0-10590 GCA_043805105.1 Candidatus Glassiibacteriota bacterium
CATAGGCGCGGTTCGCCTGCGATGTGAAAGCGGTAATACCCACCAGGTCAGGCCGAGGCAAGGCCGTGTAGTCCGGCACGCCGAGATTCTCGTCCACGATCGAGATTTCCCAATCCGGTGGGGTCAGGCCCGCGATAACCATAAGGCCGAGCGGCTTCCACACGCGGTACCGGTTCCAGCGGCTCTCTTTGACGTTGACAATGCTGACAAGCGGATTAGAGGGATTGATCAGAAGCAGTCGCATGGAATATCTTCACCTGTGGATAGTGTTTGTTTTCTTCCGATAGTCCGCTTATCGAAATCATTCGGCTTATATTCCGGTAGCCTGTATCTGAAAAATATACCACTCACGGTGAGAAAAAATAAGGCGGTTCTAACTGATGAATTTGCTGATTCTGTCCCTTATTGCATTTGCCGAATCGGTCTTTAGTATATAACCACTCGCTCCGGCCGAAATACAGCTTTGAACGATACTTTGCTCGGATTCAGCCGTCATCATAATTACAACCTGTTCCGGTTTCTGTTCAATTATTTTCTTCAGTAATTCCAAACCGTATTTTTGAGGCAAAATAATATCCAGCAAGACAATATCCGGAGTTTTCCTCTCGAACAAACTCAGCGCTTCGGCTCCGCCTGAAACCTCGCCAACAATATAGCAATTCAAATTTTTCAATATTTTTCTCAACAGAGTCCTGTAGGCGAGATCGTCCTCTACAATCAACACGCTCTTTACATTCCCATATTTCATTTTGAAATTCCTCCACTAAATCGATCTTTTTTATCTTACTGTCCCATTACAAATTTTTCAATAATTTTATGCGGAGGGCCCACTTTGCCTTTAAACCGGCTGACCCGACTTCGATAAGGCTGACCTGACTAACCTGGAATTCAAGCATCGTGAAATTCGAGGAGATAATATTTCTGTCAGGGGAATAGGATCACCTGGTGCGTATTATGGGGTCAAGGGGATCAGTGAGTGGAGCTTCTACCGGCAGAACCAGGTGCACTACGGCCTGCCGGCAGGAGAACTGCAGGCTGGAATAGCGAAGCGGCCCGCACTCCCGCCGCTTTCGCTGCAAACAGCGCTCATGAGGCGGAACATCCGGACAGTATGAGTCCCTCGCGGAGCCTCGGCCTGACATCCAGGCTTAGGGAAGCGGCCTTTCGAAAACAAGCTGAAGGGATCTCAGCGTGGAAACCCGGCGTCGCGGTTCAGGCGGTCTTCAGTGCTTCGCTGATGGGCCGGATGCTGCCGAGGTTTGCCAGCAGCTCGAAATCGGCGAACAGCTCGCGCATCTCGCGGTTCAGCCGGTAGGCGAACGCCTGGGCGCCGGAGATGCGGATCAATTCGCAGAGATCGCGGAAGATCACCAGCCCGTGCAGGTCGATGAAATCCACTCCGTCGAAGTCCAGCACTATGGCGCGGGGCTTCTCTTTGAGCGCTTCCATGATTTTCTGCTTGAAGCGGTAGACGTTGGGGCCGCTCATGTGGGCGGGGGCCTTGAAGGTCACTCCATCCGTGAGCGATTCGATGATATCGGCCATCTTTTCCTCCCTGAAAAGACCGGGTGTGAGATTTTTGACATGAAAAGACTGCGATAGTACCTTTGTACCTACGTATTATTTCGTCACCAGCGGCCGAACCTTTAGACAATACTGCCTGAACGGCCTTGACCGGACGTCGGCAGGATGGCGTGACATGACCAGACTGGCGATTCACGGCGGTAAGCCGGCCTGCAGCCCGCGGGTCGACCCGGCTGCGCTGAGGCCCTTGCGTTTCGGCGACCAGGAGCGGCAGGCCCTGCTGGCGGTGGTGGATAACGGAGTGCTGTGCCGCACTTTCGGCACAGTGGCCGACATTTACGAGAAAGAGGCCGCAACGTATTTCGGCAAGGCCCACGCGGTGGCCTCCTCTTCCGGCACCGCCTCGATCCACGCCGCCCTGGCCGCTGTGGGAGTGGGCTGGGGCGACCAGGTGATTACCAGCCCGATCACCGACATGGGCTCGGTGATCGGTATCGTGAGCCAGGGCGCGCTGCCGGTTTTCGCCGATGTCGACCCTGCTACGTTCAACCTGACCCCCGAGGCGGTGGAAAGATCGATCACCCCTCAGACCCGGGCGGTGCTAACGGTGCACCTGGCCGGCCTGGCCTGCGACATGGAGTCAATCTGCCGGATCGCCGCCGGCAGGGGCGTAGCCGTGGTGGAGGACTGCGCGCAGAGCTGGCTGGCGGAAATCGGGGGCCGGCGGGTGGGGACTTTCGGGGAAATCGGCTGTTTCAGCACCAACGGCTACAAGCACATCTCCACCGGCGACGGCGGCCTGGCCGTGACCGATGACGCCGAACTGGCGCGCCGCCTGAAACTGTTCACGGACAAGGCTTACGACCGGGTCCTCGGCAGGCGCAACCCGGAAGTGTTCGGCATGAACTACCGGATCACCGAACTGCAGGCCGCGGTGGGCCGGGTGCAATTGCAGAAGCTGAGTGACATAGTCCGGCGCAGAAGGGAGCTGGCGGACGTACTGCTGGCCGGGCTGTCCCGCACCTCGGGGTTATTGCTGCCGGAAATCCCGGCCGGCTACAGCCACAGTTGGTGGTATTTCGTCCTGCGGCCCGACCGCAAGTCTATTGATACTTCCACCCGGGAAATCACGGAGGCCCTGGCCGCAGAGGGCATACCGGCCTGGACCGGCTACTGCGGCGGCCTGCCGGTCTACCTCTACGACTGCTTCCAGTACCCCGAACGCTCGTTTTTCAAGCTGCCGCCCCTGGCCGGCGGCCAGAGCCTGTCCAACCTGTACCCTTCCGGCTTGTGCCCTTCAGCCGAAAAGCTCCTGGGGGAAATGATTATCGTCACCATGAGCGAGCATTACACGGATGAGAACGTACGGCAGATGGTAGAGGGAATCGCGAAAGTGTTCGAGTGGTATGGGAGAAGATAGAAGCCAGAAGTCAGAAGCCAGAAGGCCCAGCCCAGCCGCTGCACCGAGTAGCCAGTAAGCAGTAGTCATAAGACAATATTCAGAAGTCGAAAGACAGCCCCGCTGGTTGCTCCTTGTATATTGGAGCTATATCTGACTTTTTAGTGAGACACACCCCGACCCGATGAAATCGGGGCCACCCCTCTGTGCAGTGGGGACTGGCCCCTCCTCACCACGGGCGACCGCCGGTCGCCCCCACTTTGTCACTCTGTAACTCTGTCACTTTGTCACTGTCTTTAGCCCCTACCCCTTCACCTTCTTCAGCCTTTTGTCTATTTCCCGGCAGAAAGTCCTCAGCACCTTGATCCGGGCGAAGCGCTTGTCATTGGCCTCGACCAGGGTCCAGGGGGCGATTTCCGTGCTCGTGCGCTCGATCATGTCGCAGACCGCGCTTTCGTAATCCGCCCATTTTTCGCGGTTGCGCCAGTCCTCCTCGGTGATCTTGAACCTTTTGAAGCCGGTGGCTTCGCGGTCCTGGAAGCGCTTGAGCTGTTCTTCCGGAGTGATCGTCAGCCAGAACTTGAGCAGCACGGCGCCGCTGTAGTAGAGCTGTTCCTCGAAGTCGTTGATCTCGGAATAGGCCCGCATCCAGTCCGCCTCGGAACAGAACCCCTCCACCCGCTCCACCAGAAGCCGGCCGTACCAGGAGCGGTCGAAGACGGTGACGCGGCCCTTGCGCGGCAGGTGTCGCCAGAAACGCCAGAGGTAGGGCTGGGCTTTCTCTTCCTGGGTGGGAGCGGCGATCGGGATCAAGCTGTAGATGCGGGCGTCCAGGCCGCCGATGGCCCGCCGGATCGCTCCGCCCTTGCCCGCCGCGTCATTGCCTTCGAACACCGCCACCACGTCGATTTTCTGGAACTCGGGCTTACGGGTGAGGATGTTGAGCTGGCCCTCGTACTTTTCGAGCCGGGACTGGTATTTCTTCTTGGTCAGGCTCTGGGTCAGGTCGAGTTTACGGATGATCGACAGGTTGTCCAGCGACGGCACGCTCGGCGGACTGGGACTGACCGAATCGGCCGGCTTGGGATTCTTCAGCTTCTTGCGCAGCGCCTCCAGGACCGACTTGCCGATGGTCAGGTAGCGGTAGTAATCATCGGCCCCCTCGACGATCGTCCAGGGAGCGAAGGCGGTGCTGGTCCGTCTGAGCGCCCGTTCGTTGACCGTTTTGAACTCGTCGGACCGCTTGAGGTTCTTCCAATCGCGCTCGGTGACCCGCCAGGAAGTGCGAGGGTCCTTCTCCAGGGCCTTGAACCGCTCCCTCTGGCCGTCGCGCGACAGGTGCAGCCAGTATTTGAGAATGAGCGCGCCTTCATCGGTGAGCATCCGCTCCAGCCTGACGATCCGCTCCATGGCCTGGTCGAGCTGGCTGTCGGCGGTGCGGCCGAAAACCCGGTCGAGGATCGGCGTCGAATACCACGAGCTCATGAAAATGCCGATCTTGCCCTTGGGCGGGAAAGCGCGCCAGTAGCGCCACATGTACGGCCGCTCGCGCTCCTCGTCCGACGGCGTGCCCATGGCGTTGGTCTGGATGTGGCGGGGGTCCATCCATTCGTTGAGGATTTTGAGGGTTTCGCCCTTGCCTGCGCCGTCCACGCCGGCCAGGATGATGAAGGTGGGAAAGGCGGCTTTTTCCACCAGCTCGTGCTGCACTTCCAGCAGTTCTTCGCGCAGACGCGGCATTTCTTCTTCGTAAGTCTTCTTGTCTATGCTGTGGCCGAGCTCGGCGGACTCGAACATATCGGACCTCACTTGAGATTGAGATAGTTTATCAAGACATACTGATTATTCTATCACGCCGGCCGGCCCCTTACAATGGAAAAAAAAGTTCTGCGGCCGGCGCCGATTGACACAAAACAGCGGAGTACCGGCTCATCCCACCTGAAAGAACCGGCTTTTCGACCCGGTGGGACTCAGATCGAGCTGCGCCCGCTTGCCGCACCTTGGACACCAGCCCACGTAGGCGGATCCCTTGCGGTTCAGGTAAATCCGGCTGTACACTTTGCAGCACTCCCAGGTTATCCCGATATACGGCCTGGGCTGCCGCCTTTGTTTCCCGGTTTTATCTTCCGAATCCTTTATGTCCATCCGGCCGCTCCGGCTGACTTCCGTCCGCTTGTCCTGAAACACCTAATTGAAGACTCCCAGCATCCGGCCGCGGGTAATCTTTGCTTATCAAGGTAATCAGATATTCCTGTTCGCCCGCTGTCAATTCAGCCGGGACATATGCAAATCCCGAGCCAGTCTACCTTTGGATCGGCATGTCGCACAGCGCTTCGATCAGCTTCCGGGCGATAGCGCGCAGGTCCTCCTCGTTGCGGCGGTACCAGCTGAAACTGAGCGATACGCCGCCCGTGCCGTGGGTCCTGACGAGCCAGCGCCAGAGGTGATTGTCCGCCGTACCGCGCTCGTCCACGAAGCTGAGGTTCCAGACGTAATCGTTGAAGGTGTGGTCCGGCATGCGCGCCAGAAGGCCATCGGCCACCCAGCGGTGCGTGCACCACATGCCGTCGTCTCCCTTGTGCGGCCAGCTGTGCACATCGACCCAGACATCCGGCTTCACCCGGTTTACCAGGGCCAGCAGGGTCAGCACCGAAGGATCGTCGCTGTCCGCGCCGAAACTCATGTTCACCCCGCCGGTCGGCCGGGTACGCTGGTTGCAGCCGGTCGCCACCCCGTCCGGGTTCATCATCGGCAGCAGGTAAACGTCGTTTTCCATCAGCAGCCGTCCTGCACCCTCAGTGCCGGAAGTCAGGTGGCTAACGATTTCTTCCACGATATAGGAGCCGCCGGTTTCGTAGGGATGATTGCGCGCGGTGACCAGGATTTTCTTTTTATCCCGGTCCGGGGCCTGGCGGTCGGTGAGCCTGATACTCCGGATGTTCCGTCCCTGGAAGGACTTTCCTTCCAGACGGCAGGAGACCAGTGGGCTTTCCCGGAGCCCGGTCACGAACTGTTCGCACTGCTCGTAGCTGTAGCGGGGGTAAAAACCGACGTAGGTGGTGCCGGGGGGACAAGGGACGACGAGTCTCGCCTGGGTCCCCTCGATCCTGGCGTACACCCAGTGCCAGTTTCCCTTGTCACCGTAATAGTAGGTGTCGTATTCGTAGTCCGGGTGGCGTTCGAGCACCGGCCATTCGACGATGAACTCCACGTCCCGGGTCCGGTCGCTGCGGTTGACGGCCCTGGTGTTGAAGCGGAACCAGTAGGCGTCGTTACTGCCCTCTTCGTTGAACGTCCGGATACGGAAGCGGGCCGGAGCCTCCCGGATCACGCCCTCCGGGGACTGCGGGTTGGCGCCGTCGAAACCGGTCATCACTTCCAGCTCCGGCAGGGAGTCGGCAGCCAGGGATAAGGCGGCGAAAAGAAGCAGAGCGTTAAGGCCGCAGATTCTGATAAGCATTTACGGCCCCCGCAAAATGTTACCGGCCGGAAAGCGGGTGAGGCAAGCGGCCGGAGGGAGATCAGTAAGTGAGCCGTTCTTCGGCCTTGCGCGCCTCTTCGAGCTGGATCAGCACGACCTGGCTGTCCAGGAACAGCGAAAAATGGCCGTCCGGGCGACCTACCAGCTCGATCAGGCTCTCTTCGGTGTCCCATTTGGCGTGCAGGATAACATCACCCATGTCATCCACAGTGGCGAACTGTTCGTAAGGGCGGCCGTATTCGCTCATCTTGGAAAGCAGGAAGGCATTGAAGGCATTGTTCTTGTAGAAATCCGAATAGAAAATTTCGATATGGAAGAGTGCGTTATTGTAGAAGCGGTATTCGATCTTGAAGCGTTTGGGGTCCGGATTCAGGGCCACGACTGAAGTGAATTCGGTGGTGGCCGGCTGGTAGATGACCGTGTCGGTGGCGCCCTCCTGACCCAAGTGTTCCAGGACCTGCTGGAGGGTCATTCCCCAGGTGGCCCAACTGAAGCCGCTGACAGTCGGTTCGAGGGGAATGTTCTCGCCGAGAACGTCCGCGAAAGCGAGCACCTCGCCGCCGGGCACCCGCCGCTCCTTCATCGCCTCGACGCTCTGCTGGGCCGGCATCGTCTGCTGGGTCTGTCCTCCCGGCTGGGCCGTTTGTTCGGCCGCCGCTTTACCGCCGCGGGAAAGAACCATCCAGAAGATACCGATCATGAGGCCAAGGCCTATGACGAAGCCGCCGAGTCCGAGTACAATGAGTTTGATCTTGTCGTTCATCGATCGCCGGCTTAAAACGTAATAAGTTGCGCGGTGCTGTCAGCCTACTCCCGCGCATCATCACACCCGAGCCGGCAAAGAGCCGGAATCAGGCGCACTACCACTGTTATTATCGTCTTCCAGCGGCCCGGACTTGAACGGAAAGCCGGTCTCAGAACAGGCCGAGGAATTTCTTGCGCTTGGGTTCGCCGAGGAGTTTGGTGATGAGCTGCGGCTCGAAATTGAGTTCCTTGAGCTTTTCCCTGATCAGTTCGGGGTCCATCCCCTCGCCCCCCAGCTTGGCCACCACCGCCTTGGCTTTCGGTTCCTGCTGGGCGATCCTGACCTTGATGATTTCCTGGCGCATGTCCCCGGCCTTCTCCATCAGCACGTTCACCCGGTTGACCTGGGCATCGAGCTGGGCCTTGCGCGCCATGCTCAGCTGGCCGGCCTCCTTCTCGCGCCGCATGCTCTCCCCCATCTGCTGCCGGAACTTCTGGCCGGTCTGCATCACGTTATTCAGGCTTCTCATGGCCTGGCCCATATCCCCGGCGCGCAGGTAGATGTCGGCAATCAGAATCATCAGGTCAGTGGCGTGAACTATATCCGCATATTTCGGGTGGTTCTGGTAAGCTTTTTCGAAGGCGGCGGCCGCGGTCTTGAGGCATTCCTCCTCGGTTTGCGGCACTTCCGGCCAGAGCTTGCCCAGCTTGGACAGGAAGTTCTTGTATTCGACCAGCTGCCCCTCGGAATCCCCCTTGGCTTTCTGTTCGCGGATCAGCCAGCCGGTGCGCAGGTAGTAACTGGCGATCTTGGAGCTGTCCCGTTCATCCAGCGGAACCAGTTGCTGGACGTAGATGGCCAGCAGGTGCATATTCATCGCCATCTTCAGATTCATCTTGTCGTAGTTGACCTCGCTGCCCAGAAGCTGAGTGATCTGCTTCTGCGCAGGAGTCATCTGGACGAAAGCTTTCTTGATCAGGTTGAAGTTGTTCTGAGGGTCCTCTCCCGTTTTGAGAAAGTCCCGCTGGGAGGCCGTATACTTGCAAGCCGGGCAGTGCCAGAAATGGTAGAATGGCGGATGGAACTGATTGTAATCTTCATCCAGCCATTTATGTTCGGAGACGTGGTGGTCGCTTTCCACAGTCTTATCCACGTAGCTTTTCGGCATTATGAAACGATTTTCCGCCTTGACATTGCACATCGGACAATCGACCATTTTTTTCACGAAGGGTGTTTTTCCGCCGGCCATTTGACGGCCTCCTGTTTGAATTTCATGGAAGGCGGCCCACCGTAATTCCACGGACCTGTTCCATGTCCAGGGAAGATTTTTCGCCTCGGTGTGGGAAACCAGACCGACAGGCGCTCGGACACCCTGCCGAACCGGATGCGCGAAAAATCTGAAAAATCTATAAATACTTTATAATATTAATCTCGAAAACACAAGGATAGGTGAACCAGGACGGCTTATTTATCGGGGGAGGGGAAGACTGGAAGGGCCAACGGCCCTGGAGCGTTCAGGGTCAATCCTGAAGCCGGAGAAGGCTATTTGAGCAGGACCATCTTGCGGGTGATCACGCGCTGGTCTGAGGTGAGCCGGTAAAAGTAGACTCCGCTGGGCAGGCTTCGGCCGCGGCTGTCCCGTCCATCCCAGTCCACCCGGTAGATTCCGGGGAGATAACTGCCGTTTGCGAGTTCGGCGACCAGAGCGCCCCGGAGGTTGTAGACGCGCAGGTTCAGGTAAATCCCGGACTGCTCGGGTCCGCCGGCCGGGACGCCGAAACTGATGGTAGTGCTGGGATTGAACGGATTGGGCACGTTCTGGTCGAGCTGAATGGCTTTCGGCAAATTTACGCCGGCCCTGGCTGCGGCCAGCTCGATTTCTACGTCCTGTGAACCGAGCCTCACCCGGCGCAGACTGACTTCGGCCATTGGCAACCAACCGGCGGCCTGGCTGCGCCTGATACGGAACAGTTCACCGTTGCCGGCCGGGATGCCTCCGCCGGAAGAGGACGGCAGCACCAGCACCAGGATCGTACCATCGTTGGTCAGGCCGCCCGCCTGAACCAGCCCTTTCAACCTCGCCCCCGGCTCCACCTCCACCGGCACCGCCTCTCCCGCCGTGAATTCCAGCTCCGCCAGGAGCCAGGGAACTTCCATCTGATTAGCCAGGTTGAAAACCACGGAGTTCCCCGAGTCCTCCAGACCAGCCGCCGCAGGCCGTGACTGGGTCCCTGTTTCAGCCGAGGTCAGCGTGGACGGGGCGGCGCGCCGCCAGATAGTCAACAGAGAATCGAGATCCTCGCTGTTAAGCGAGCCGTCGCGGTCGAGGTCCAGGCCGAGAGTATCCAGGGGAGTGGGGCGGGGAACCCGGCTCAGTACGATGTAAACCAGCCGCAGAAGATCGCCCACGTTCACCGGCAGGTTACCCAGCGTGGCCTTGCCCCGGCGCGGCCCCACCCTCACCCCGATCGTGTCCGTACCCGCGGCGAAGCCCAGAATGTCGGCGGCTCTCAGATACCAGGAGAAACTGGTTCCGACTTTATAGCCGCTCACCGGGACATTCCAGTCCAGGGTGCGGGCGCCGAGAGTAATGGTAGTGTCGGCCTGGACGCTCACAGCGCCGCCGGCGCGGGTCAGGCCCGAAAGGCGCAGCGATACGGTCTTGACGCCGGCCTGGTCGGTCAGCCGGAAGATGAAATGGTATGGCCCGGTGGTATCGGCCAGCACGGTGTCAGGCGCGGACACGGTCTGGATCGCCGGCCCGGCGGAGTCCACGCTCACCAAGTAAATGAAAGTGGCCGTGCTGTCGGTCGCTCCGCGGGGATCGGTAGCCACGATACGCCACGAGTTGGTTTTGCCGGTCGTCAGGCTCGGCATGGTGTAGCGCCAGTAGGATACGAGCGCCTGGCCGGAAGTTCTCAGCGAGTCGCGGGTCATGGCCGCCGTGATCAGGGTATCCAGAGTCGAGAGTTTATAGCGCACCCTCACCGTGGTGGTCGAGTCCTGGTCTATCACCCGGGCGGTGACTTTGGGGGTCGCCCCCGAGGTGAATTGATCCGGAATCGTGTCGTAGGCGGTAATCCTGGGATAGAGAGTGTCCTTTTCGATGAGGCTCAGTACCTGGTTGGCCGCCAACTGGGTCAGCACCTGATGGATGCCGGAAGGCCAGTCGAGCACGAGTGAATCCACGCTGGCCGCCGGGCCCAGGCCGAAATGCACCACCGGCTCGCCCTGGCTGGCCAAACCGGTGCCTCCGCCGATCTGGCGGAAGCCGCGCGAGGAGCCGTAGTAGGCGGTAACGGCGACACCGATCGCCGAGGCGTTGCTGCGCGTGCCCAGGAGCTTGATTCTCAGCCAGTGGTTGGTGTTGTTGAAAAGAATGTTGCGGTAAAGCCTCGGCCGGCCGGCGCGGTCATTCAGGAGCAGGTCGAGCCGGCCATC